>JADGOF010000003.1 GCA_017883105.1 Acidimicrobiales bacterium | reverse complement strand
GTGAGAAATGGATAGAGGAGGGACGATGAAGACCTACACGGTGCGATGCGAGTGGGACTCCACCGGCTGGTGGGTGGTGACGGTGCCCGAACTGCCTGGGGCGGTCAGCCAGGCGCGACGGCTTGATCAGGTGTCAGGTGACGTGGCCGAAGTGGTCGAACTGATGACCGGGGAGAAGCCTGGGACCTACGCGATTCAGATCGAAACGATCTACCCCGGCGCTGCAGGTGCAGCGGCCCGCGAAGCCGTCGCATTGCGACGGCAAGCCGAGGAGATCGGCACCGCGGCGAGCGATGCGGTGCGCAACGCGGTGCTTGCCCTCCGGAGTGAAGGACTGACCCTACGGGATTCGGCAACGCTGGCAGGGGTCAGTTACCAGCGAGCGCAGCAGATCGAGCGCTCGACGCTGAAGCACGCTGGCTGAAGGGATCGCCCCGCATCTCAAGAGAATGCCGTCTGGTCCTACGACTTCCAGAGCAGGCTGAGCTCGAGCGCTGGTTCCCCGACTACAACGGGAACGACCACCCGACTCACTTGGCGACCGGACACCGACCGAAGCATGATCTGTAGCCTTGGCCGAGTACAAAACCGCGGCCTCTTAATCATGGAATCTCGAAGGCTCGTCGTCGGCACAGGTGGCAGCACACTCCCGGGTGCACTCGTCGATGTCACACTCCCATCTTTCGAGATGGGGAAGCCCGAACCTTCGTAGGTGTTGTCATTGGTCATCCGACGACCCCGAGTCGGCAGTGGAGATCCGTTTTCAAAAGGGCACGGTATCGATAGCTCGTTCGCCGGATCGCTATTGGTCGCACCTTGCACAACCGGAGCCTCCGAGATGGTGGACGACCTGTACTCGGGGTGCAGATGCGGTGCGTACCACTGACCGTCTGACGCTAACTACCATCCCTCACCTTGGCTGACATCACTCATTGTCGATCCGCCTTCCGAACCACCGGTACGGAAGAGACGGGCTCGATATCGGTTTTCAACACGACAAGGGGGCGCAGCAATGGGCAGCTTTCACTGACGATGTCAGCCATTGCCCGTTGCAGCTAGACATCCTTGGAGCCAGTCACCCTGGTTATCGCCATTTGTCTCGATGCCGAGATCCAGATTGCACTGTGCTCCATCCCAAGTCGTTTGGCCGCTGGGTGACAGGCCAGATCCTTGGGCTTCGGAGGCGACGATCGACTGCCCCTGGGAGTAGCCATCCTTATAGGACTGGGACTGACCGGAGCCACTAGAAACCGCAATGCCGATGCCGCCGATGACGACAACGATGACGACAACGATCGCTGCGACGACTATGCGGGCATTCTTGGCCAACCAGTCTTGGGAGTCCTTGGGATCGTAGGCCATCGGGGCTAAAGCTTCCTGCGGTACTCCGGATCGCTTGCTGCCACAGACTGAGCAGAATGCGTCTGGCTCCGGCATGTCATGACCATTGATACAGCTTCGAGCCGCGAACATAACTGTGGTTGAGAGGACAGGCGGTGCACCTGGCGCCGTGGCGCCAGCGCCTATTACAGAAATCAACAGAACGATTGCGATACCAATCCAACCCGCTGTCACCCACCAACTCAGATAGTTGCCTCCATCCTCATACCATCCATATCCGATAAAAGCCACCGCAACCGCTGCCCCTGCCAATCGCGCTGGTCCCAGGCTAAGCCCGGAGGCAGTTCCCAGTGAGGCCGCGACAACAAAGAGGCCGCCGGCAAACAGTTGGCTACCAACAGAGGAATGAAACCATGAGCTATTCAAGAAGACGCCAACCGAACACAAGACCAATCCGGTGCCACCGATAACAAGCGGCGCAACCGGGGACCGTCCCTTCCGCCCGCCGCGATAACTCCGGTAGCGACCCGCTAAGACAAAGCAAAGTACGCCTAGCAGCGCATACCCACTCACCCAACCAACCAGGTCACCAATATCCCAGACCAGGCTGGGCCAGTTGAACTTGTCTGCCACAGATGTCTCGACCCAGCCAAAAGCAATCGCCCATAGGGCGACGGCAGCTAAGACGAAGATCCGTGCATCCTCATGGCGAGCCGGAATTAGGGTTGACGCGAATCGACGACATTGGAAGAACGCAGATCCCGCGACTACGAAAGCCGCGGCGCTAATACACGCATTGACAACGAACCACCATAGGGTCTGGTCGCTCATGTGCACGACAATCACCTGGAGCAGAATCGTGGCCAGTGCCGAGACGCTAGCTGCAACAGTCAAGAGAATCAGGCTTGAGCGCCGGCGAAGTGGTTCGAGGACGGCGACCCTAGGTGAGGAATCGGCGCTGAGGGTCTGTTCGTTTCCTGGAGCACTGCGTTGGGTAAGGGTCTGCGGAATCTGGTTGCCGACCGCTGGACTCGGAGCGGTCGACCTGCCCGGTACCTGCGGTTCAGCACTCCCTGCTACACCTATGTCCGAGTTTGCGCAGCCACAGGATATACAGAATCGGTCGCTCCCCTGAAATGGAGTCGAGCACTGTGAGCAAAGACGAATATCGCTCCGTGATTCAGGTGGGTACCAACGACCGTCTGACGCAATCCACCAGCCCGGTCCTTGCGATATGAGAGCCATGACCTGCTACCCGGTCACCTTGTCGCCACAGCTGGTACAAAATGCAGCACCCTCTCGCAGCGTCGCCCCACAGTGTTGACACACCCATTGGGTGACGCCGACCTGCTTAACTTGCGGAGCAGAGGAAGAGTCACGACCGGCAATTGGGTAGCGTGGATCCCTTTGAGCCTGGCGTGCTGAAGGCGTGATAGGAGTTGCGGGCGCGATATTCGGGACCGATGTCGGTTGTGTCGTAGGCGCAGCCGGAGCGGTTGCCATCGGCGCTCTCAAACCATTACTGGCATCAAGACCAAGCAACCGCGCCTTTTGAGCTTGGAACTCCTCCTCACTCATCAGCCCAGTCTTATGAAGCTCGCCAAACTTCGAGAGTTCATCGGCAATCGATTGAGGTGGAGCCTCCGCAGCGAGCCCACCTGGCAGTGGGGCCCGAATTTGGTTTGCCACCCGAGTCAACACCGGCTCAGTCTTGTTGGGCGATGAAGCGCGCGCGATGAGATACACGGGGAAGAAGACTATCCAGAGCAAGAAGCACGCCACCAACCATCCGCCTGGACCAAATGGCCCGATCGGGTTGCCATTGAGCGCCTGGGAATTCGCATCGACGGACGCCCAAATTGAGGTACCAATAACTACTAGGAACCAGAGAAAAAACAGGACTATCATCAGTTGTTACTCCGCCCTTTCGTATTCGCCCTCTCGTCTTACCGAGGGATATCGTCATTCGGCTCGATAAACTTAAACGCATCTTCGACCATCGCACTGTTGGCCTGTTCGTGCGCCACGCGAGCGCCGAGACCCTCCCCTTTCGCCCGAATGCCGTTCCCCTCAGGGATGGCAGTGCCAGTGGATCTGCCGGACGGAACTTCCAGTGATCAACAGAGTCCGTTCATCTTCGTCAACGAAAGCCCACGACGAGTGGATAGGAAGCCTGTTCTGCTCCACCTTCGTCGGGAAGATGCGGTTGCATCGCGGCACGGTAGATTGCTTCGGTTTCGGGGTTCGGTGACGCACCAGGGGACAGGTCGGACAGCATGCGACGAAGCTCGTCCCACTCCCGCTGAGCCCACCCGAGGTTGCCTGCGACCCCGGCCAGTTCAATGGCCGACCGGTAGAGCTCTTCGGCGTAGGGGGCAACGGCGCGAGCCTGGTTGATGCCATGGCGGGCGGCATCGAGGTCCCCCTGGGTGTCAATCGTGAGCCTGGCGAGGTTGCAAGCGGCGTGGACAGCGGCTCTCTCGGCAATGGTGGCGTAGTGCACCCACCAGCTCCACGTGTGAACGATGGTCGAACCTGGCTTGATCTCGATGAGGTCGAGGCCTTCGGCGTAAAGCTTGATGGCGTCGTGGGGTTCAGCGGTGCTCGCTTCGGCGACAGCCTGGCAAAGCTGTGTCAGATCAGTCGTGACTCGGGGTGAGACCGTGAGGATGCCCCGCGATCCCGCCTCTTGCAGAAAGGGCTGGCCGGTCGAGTCGGAACCGAACAGCTTGCGGGCTCGGGAGGCGATGTTGGTGATGTTGTCCGCGCTCGATCGAGAGCCGTAGATCGAGGCGCGGGCGTCCTCTTTGGTGAGGCCACCGCTCAGGGCCAGCAGGGCGAGTAGCTCGAAGTGCCTGTCGTTCCGGCCGATGGTTCTCTCGACTGCGCCGGCAAGCGACGCTGTGGTCGTCAACACGCGGATTTCGAGTTCCGCCTCCACGGCGCCGCTTCGGGTCGCATCGGCGATCGGAGTCGACGGCAATTCGTGGTCATGACCGAACCCTTCACCGAGCACCATCTGATGCTCAGGCTCGCGAGTGCTCGGGGGTGTAGCTGCAGTTGCGAACGCCTCCGCAATTCCCGCCTCTGCGTTCGGCGCGAGTGTGCATGCCCGGAGGCGAAGTTGTGTCGGGATGATGTCGACAGTGCCATCCCTGGAACACAGCACGGCGATTTCGGCGTCTGCACAGTCGCCGGTGGTGATGACACCTACGGCAGAGAGGCCCTCGGGCATGAGATCCGAGGGCGATCCTACGAAGAGCACACGCCTCTGCCCCTCTGTGTGGTCGAGTGATGGCACCTCGATCGAGGCCGCCACCTCGCTGGGATCACGGGTCACCGTGACGTGTCCGGCCCACGGCCAGCTCTCGGCCGTCGCGACCATAGCGGCAATGACGTCGTTAGCGCCCGGGCCGGTGACCGGAAGGACGGTCCCGGGCTCGATCGGAGCGAGGTACGTCATGCCGTCCTCGTCATCACCGACTGGCACCAGCGCGGTGAACCATGCAACCGATCGGCTGGTGTCTTGGAGGTCGGCGAGATCGGCCGTTGTCGGCAGCGTCCATGCCCATCCCTCCTCTGCGACCTCGAACGCGCCGAGGGCGACACCGGCAGCTTCGGACAGGATGAGGTCCACGCCATGTTCGCCCACCCGAACGAGCCGGATCGGTGGGACCATTCCGGGCCGGTCGTTGGATACCTGGGTCAAGTGGCGCATGGCGAGGTCCAGCCAGTCGACTTCCGAGTTGTCGACCAGAGCAGCCAGGGCTGACTCAAGGTTGCGGATCGGAGCGGAAGAGGCAGCGATCATCTCCCCGGGACGGAGGGTGATGCGGGCAATCCGGCGACGCCGTCGGAGCGAACGGGCGATGACCGCAGCAGCGAGGATGCCGAGGCCGCCGATTACCACGGCGGGTAGTTCGGGGTTTCCTCTGTGCTCTCCAAGCTGGTTCGGAGCCTGGGAGGTGACTGGTTCGACACGATCCCGCTCGCGCTGGTGGGATGAAGCGACAGGCGTAGTGGCGGCAAGCGGCGCGGTCACGGTAGGTAGGTGGGACGGCACGGTCGGGCCGGTGCGATGACCATTCACCTGCGGCTGGTGCTCTGGTGCGGTGTGCGGAATAGCTTGCGAAATAGAGTGCGATGCGGGGTGTGGTGTTGGTAACGGAACCGAAGGTGAGCTCGCAGCGATGGGTGGGGCGAGAACCGGCGATGTTGGAGGCAGGGGAGTGGGCACAGACGGGGCCGGGGCTTGGGCTGGTGCTACCGCCGGGAGGGATGACGCTGGTTGCGGAGAGATGGCCTCTGGGATCGTGAGCGTCCAGCCGGGGTAGATGAGGGACGGGTCCGACAGCGCCATGCCACCGGGTTGGGCGACTCCGACGTTGGCGGCGTAGATGGCGGGCCATTGCTCCCCGTTGCCGTAGTAGGTCTCGGCGATGCTCCACAGACTGACTCCGGGGACGACGGTGCAGGTGATGGCTGCCGGGGTAGCGGGAACCGCAGTATCAGCCAGCTCCGAGATCGGCGCCGTTGCCGGTGTCGGACTATTGGGAACGGCGAGCTTCCAACCGGGGTAGATCCAGTTGGTGGCATCCAACGCCCGCCCGTCGGGCTGTACGACCCCGACGTTGGCCGCATAGATGGAGTGCCACTGTTCGCCATTTCCGTAGTGGGATTCAGCGATGTCCCACAGGCTGTCTCCGGGGACGACGGTGTAGGTGGGAGCTGTGGAGTGGGAGACCGATAGGAGGATGCCAGGGGAAGGGGAGGCATCAACTACAGCAGTGACGGCCGACAGCGGGGTGATTCGGTGGGCCGCGGCCGACCCTCGGATGGAAGCAAGGACAATAACGGCGGAGACCAATGCTGCCATCGACGTTCTTCCAGCGGCCCGGCGCCATGTACCTCGGCGGCGGCTCCGGATGACATCGATCGTGGCGGTGAGGAGCGAGAACACGAAGTACCCCCACGCCAGCCATGCGATCACCGCGAGCGCCTTGGGCCAAAATGCGTCGGGGATCTGTGAACCCGCTGCCGAGTGCAACTGACCGGTCGTCGGGAGGTGGTGGGGCAGTGGCCAACCGACGATGGTGGCGAGGAGCAGGGGGATGCCGAGAAGCCCGACGGCAATGACGAACAGCGCGCCGAAACCCTCTGCGATTTCCGTCCGGCTGGGGCGGGTACTTGAAGACATGGCCGATCCTCTCTTCACCGGTTAGCTGACGCCAGCGACGTTGGTTGCCTGCTCGGTGACGTCGACGTGCATGTTGGTGACGCCGATGATCGAAAGGAGCTGGGTGGGCTGGTCATAGGAGATGTGGGTGTAGACCGTGGAGCCGATCACCCACGCGGTCCCCGGATGACCGGCCGCTGCCATGGCATTCTCCGCGGCAGCGACCGCTTGTGGGGTATTGATTTCGAGGGTGGCGGCATGCAGCTGGCTCGGGTTGAGGGCCGCGGCACCGGCCCGGGCCGCCTGGGCGGCTTCGGTTGCCGCTGCCTCATTTGCGTTGAGATAGCTGCCACCGTCGACCACAAGCCCGGCGAGCGCCAGGAACATGGTCATGAAGATCACCGCCATGACGAGGAACTGGCCGTGCTCGTCGAAGTGTCGATGTCGCCGTGCGTCAGTGAATACTCGGATCATGCTCATGAGACACCACCCAAGGGTCGGATCGAACCCGAGGATGCTTCGGAATTGATGAACGCGTTGGTGATCACTGTGTAGGGGTCGATAGGCGCGGTGGAGGTGGCGCTGAACGTCCTTGAGCCCGGGATCCCTGGGGCCGCTACGTCTGCGAGGTTCGCCACGCAGGTAACCGTGACTGATACCGAGCCGCCGGAGATGAAGTTCCCGACGTTGGTGGCAACCGTGGGGGACGGGCAGGCCACGTGGTCAGAGGCCAGTGTGGCAGTGACCGCCGCTGTAGCCGACGACTGGGCGAGTGCGGCATTGCTCTGAACGACCGCCGCCTCGGCCCCGGCCCGGGCCGCGGCCTCGACATCACCCTGAGCCGATTCGATTCGTCCAAAGAAGATCATGAGAAGGGCCACCAACAACAGCACAGGCAGAACGATGACCAGTTCGGCGAGGGCCTGGCCTTCGTCGTCCCAACGACGCGGGGAGCGTGGGCTATCGGTTGACACGGAACTTCTGGACCGGCTCGACGCTGGTTTCGGACACCTGCAAGCTCAACCACGGGATGATCACCTGGGCTCTTCCGGTGATCGTCACCTGCACGGTGTCCCCCGTTCCGGTCGTGGTGGTCACCTGCGGTGCTGTGAGCGAGTTGGCACCCGTCGTGGCGATGAACTGGTAGGCAGCACTGGTGCCCGCTGCCGGCGTGGAGCCAAAGGCGGCAGCGGTGCTTGCTCCTTGCTCGGCCGCCGCCCGGGCGAGGTGGCTGGCGTGTGACCAGAGAGCGAACTGGACCGCAAGGAGCACGGCCAAGAAGAACACGGGGATCAGCACGACGAACTCGGCCAGACCGTCGTCGCCTCGCACGCGCCGACTGCCAGGTCCCCTGAAAACTTGGGGTGACGCTGTAGTCCGGATCGGCACTCTCGTCTGGATCGGCACTGTCGTCTGGATGGGCGAGTGGAGTCGAGGGCCCTAGGGCGTCTGGATGTTGTGGGCAGTGGTGGTGAGCTTGGTCACCACGATGCCGACGATGGCGATCGCTGCGACGACCACGAGCGCGGTCACCACGACCCACGAGGCAATCTCTCCTCGTTCGTCGCCAAGCAGCGGCGCCATCCGGGCCGCCACCATGGCTCGTAGGAAGCTGACGAAGGTGGTAGTGGTATCGCACACCTCCACCAGGCGTTCTTTGATGGTTTGCATCAGATGTCCTTCCGGTTGGTTGGGTTCGGTGCGTTGAGAAGGGACGGCCTAACGAATCGGATCACAAGTGGGATCCGGTGAATGAGGCGAGTGCGGGGTAGAAGATGAGTACGCCATAGCCGGCCATCAGGAGCACCCCGGGCAGAAGCATCTTTTGGGTGACCGCCTGGGCGTCGTGCTCGAGTGCGGTGGTCTCCGTCAGTCGCAGCGAGGAGGCCTTGGTCTCTAACGTGTCGCGGATACGCGCCCCCTCCCCGGCCTGGGCCATGGAGCGAGCGAGGTCCGAGAGATCGGGAAGGGAGAATCGCTCGGCGAGCCGATCGAGGCCCTCCCACGGAGGCCGGTGGTAGGCCTGGGACCAGAGGAGAGCCTGGGCGATCTCGTCCATTGCCCAGTCGGTGGTCGACACCGAGGAAGCGGCCTCCAGCGCGCTGGACCAGCCCATAGATCCGGCCATGGCCATGGAGACCAACGATGCGTAGGTGGCGAGCGAATGCAGGAAATGTCGGCGGCGGCGCTCGGCTGCCGTGTGCAGATCGATGAATGGCATGGCTGCACCGCCAACACCGAGCACCAGGACCCCAAGCAAGGGGACCTCGATTCCGACTTGGATGCCAGCCGTAGCCGCAGCAACGGCAAGCAAGGGGACCATGAGCGCCATGGCGATCGCGTAACCAACCACCTTGATGGCGAAGGTCTCGGGCGGCATCCCGGTGATGGCGAGATCGGGGATGACGATGTCCGCCAAGCGTGGAACCCTGGCGACATTCACCTCGAGTGCTCGGGCGGCGAATCTCCGTGCGCTGCCTGCTCCCTCGCTCGCTGCCTCACCAAATCTGTCAAGGGACAGGTCACTTCGTATGCCACTGAGATTGTCCAGTGCAGCTTGCAAGGTCAGTGGGGCGGGGAACAGCCCTCGCAAGACGAGTACAAACCCGCTGCCGACGCCGATACCGGCCAGGATGATCAGGATCATGACGGCTGTGCCGGACTCTCAAAAAGTCTGGGCATTGGCTGGGGTCGGGACAGCCGGTTCATCATTCCAAAGCCCACCGCGAAGAGCCCGGCGATCACGACCAGGACGATCTGGCCGGTTGTGGTCGAGAATGGGGTGAAGTAGCCGTGCCCGATGGTCAGGGTGGCCAACACGAAGCCCAGAGTCACCACCACCACCAGACGCATCTCCCGGCGGGGCTTAGCCCGTGCCACGTCGGTGCGTTGGACGAGGGCCAGCTGCTCCCGAGTGTTTGCTGCCGCTGTGCCGAGCAGATTCTGGAGGTCTGCACCACCGAAACGGGCAGCCAGGATGAGCGGAGCGATCGCCTCGTCCGCCGATGCGTCGGCCAACTCAGAGGCAAGGGCGGCGAACGCCCGATCCGGTGGTGTGCCCGACTTGATCCGGATGACCAGGGCTTCGATGTTGGCTCGCAGGCTGGCGGGCGCGGATGGCACCGTGGACTCGATCGCTGCCACCAACCCGCGGTGGGCGGCCACGCTGTCACGCAGGGTTTCGATCCACGTGGCCAACGCGTCGAGGCGATTGGTCACTCGATTGGGTGACGAAGAAGACAGCGCAGACCGCAGCGTCCATCCAACAGCTGCTCCGATGAGAGCTCCGACCGGCCACTGGGTGATGAGTCCGACCACCGCGGCGCCAATCAGTGCAGCGGCTGCTGATTGGCGGGTCGCCCTATCGATTCCTTTTGCGAACGACATCTTCTTTGCCACCGGGGTGGTGGCAAACAGACCGGCTACGACGAGGGCGACGCCCACACCGACGCCGGTGGAGCAGAGCACGATGAGCACCGTCATCGGCCGAAGATCGCAATCGGTGCTTCGTAACCGACGTCGGCCAGGCGGTCCCGGAGGCCAGGTGGCATGCCGAAGCGGGGGATAGCCGGGCCTCCGCCTTCGGGCTCGGCGAAGATTTCGGTCGAGATGACATGTGGCCCGTCGGAGTCCTCGACCACTCGGATGGAGCTCACAAACCTGCGAGCGGATCCAGTAGCTACAGGCTGCTGGCGAACAAAGACCACCAGGTCGAGAGCTTGGGCGGTGAGCTTGGCTGTTGCTGCGTCAGAGAGGTGCTTCGGGCTCTGGCTGGCGTAGCTCTGGATCCTCCCGAAGGTGCCTTCGGTCGAATCGGCGTGGATCGTGCACATCGACCCGGCCTTGCCGGCCGTCATGGCGTTGAGCATCGGCACGATCTCGTCGCCCAGGACCTCGCCCACGACCACCCGATCGGCATTGTGCCGGTTGGCTCGCTGGACAAGTTGGTCCATGGTGATGGCCCCTTCGCCTTCGGTGTTCGCCTCCCGGGTCTCCCACGCCGGACAGTCAGGGTGACGGTCGGTCAGTTCGTGGAGACCGAGTTCGTAGGAGAGTTCGATGGTGATGATTCGGTCCAGGGGGCTCGCTTCGGCGAGCAGTGCCCGCAGCATCGTGGTCTTTCCGGCATCGGTGCCCCCCGAGACGATGACGTTCAGCCGGGCCCGCACTGCCGCTCGGAGAAACCGACCCACCTCTTCGGTCATCGACTCCGCCAGGTCCTCCAGGGTGGGATCGACCAGACGGTGGCGGCGGATGGAGACGCATGGACGATGGGCCACCTCGATCATCGCCGAGAGACGGTGGCTGCCAACCAGGTGAAGATCGACGATCGGCTTCGCCGCGTCGATCCGCCGTTCGCCGCCGGTATGGTGCGCCCGGGCGGCCCGCTGGACCAGCTCGACGAGTTCCTCGTCTGAATCCGTGACCGCTTCGACCTGTTCTTTGGTCCCATCGGCTCGCTTCACCCAGACGTTGTCGCATCCGTTGATGTCGATGTTCTCGATGCTGTCGTCGTCCAGGAGCAACTGGAGACGACCGAGCCCGAGCTGGGAAGCGACGACGTGCCGCAGCACAAGGGCTTCAGCTTCTGCAGTGGGTGCAGGCATGCCCTGCTGAATCATCCGGGACGCCACCTGGTCCATGGCCTCCCGGGCAAGGTCCTCAACGAGCGCACGGCGATCGAACTCGGTGCGGGCCGTGCCACCACGGCGCAGAATGCCGTCGGCCACCGCAGCGGCGACAAAGGTATTCATCTCGCCGTCAATCATCGGGCGGCCCATGTGGGAGCATCCGAGTGCACCGTGTTCTGCAGATGCTCGGTGTCGTTTAGATGCTCAGTGTCGTGCAGATGCCCAGCGTCATTCAGAGACTCAGTGTCGTTTACGGACGGCCTGGGTGGTTGGTCCCTTGCCTCTGGGATGGAGAGCGGATCTAGCGTCACTGCCGAACCTGATAGGGAAGCGGCCAGTTCGGCCGCGTTGGTCCGTGCCCACTTGGCGAGCGTGGTCTTCGCGTTCGCCCACCCAATGGCGTTCCTGCTGAGGGCAGCGGCGCCCTTCGGATCGTGTGGCACAGGCGGTGCAACGTTGACCATCAGGGTTGATGCGATCTCGTCGGACGAAAAGCCCTTCTCGTCAGTTGGTTGCACGATGAGCCGGCCGGACGATGAGGCAGCGGTCAGTGAGGGCATGGAGGTCTTCAGATGGACGATGCCCGCCAGGGTGGGGGGACAGAGCACCACCAGCACCTTGGTATGGGAGAGAAGCGGACGGATGCCCCCGGCGAAGTGTGGAAGCAGCCTGCCGGCGTCGATGATCACGTCCGCGTCCAGCGCTGCGAGTGCCTCGGCAACTGCCGGCCAGGCGGCTTCATTGGCCACTGCTTGGTCGGCACTGGCCAACCCGTAGAGGACGGGAAGACCCGTGGGCAAGGTGGTGGCGTGCTCCCACACAGCGTCAGACTCGATTCCACGGCGACCGGCGGCGAGGAGGGACCACAGCCCGGTCGTTGGGGCAACACCGAACCATGCCGCCAGATCGCCACCGAATGGGTCCGCCTCGACGAGGAGGACACGCCTGTCCTGCGGCCAGGCACTTGCGATGGCGGTGGCCGTCGTCGTGACCCCGGGTGCACCCTTGATCGACGCGACCACGATGATCACGGGGCGTGTCCGGAGGTGAGAGTGATGGCGATCTGGTCTGCCGCGGCATAGCCGGCCACCTCTGGTGCAGTGGTGGCGGGTATCTCCAGTGAGAGGCTCTCCACGTACTGGGTCTGGTTGGCCGGCGGTGGACCTGTGGCCAGCACGGTGGCCGCAGCGACCAGCGAGGTGCCGACTGTCGAGCTGCCAGAGGATGCCTGACCGGGCGTGGACACGGCGATCACCTGGACCCGATCGCCGACGACGATCGGTACGGAGGGGATCTGGTCACCTTTCAACAGCACGCCGACCACCTGTGAGCCAGCAGCGAGAGGTGGCTGGGAGGCAACCATGGCTCGCACCAGCAACTGTCCCTGCGTAGTCGGCACGGCGAGTTGTTGACCGATCAGCACGCTGGAACCGCTGGCGCTCATGGCCGTGATGTTGTCGTTGGCCGGTAGCGATCCTGTGGCCAGATCGGCCGCTGTGAGCACCGTTCCGGCCGGGAGGTTCCTCGCTGCGATGACGACCGAGACCCGCTTGGCCGACGATTGGAAGACGGTGGCGCCAATGGCACCGCAGAGCACGACGAGGGCAACACCGAGCCCGATCTGCCATGGACGGCGACGGTAGACACCGGAAGAGAGGCGCAAGCCGGTGCGGCCCTGGGGGGTCGGCGAGGGATTACTCGGGCGGGGTGGAGCCATCGAGCTGGTCACGGGTTCTCCCTCACTTCAGGACGGATTCGATCTGCTCTACCTTCAAGCTGGACGTTCCTTGCGTTCCGATTGCCGCGAGTTGGCCGGTCGAGCCATCGGGGCCGGCCCAGGTCACGTTCCAAGTGACAGCAGCGGTGATCGGGAAGGCGGCATCGGCCGCCTGACCGTCTGGGGACGGCTGGCCATAGGAACTGATCGCATAAGTGTGCGAGCACTGGGTCGATTGATCGGCGAATGCCACGCTCGTGTCGTACGTGGTGCCAGGGCCGTAGCAAACGGTGGCCGCTGTTGTGTCGCCGGTATCCCAGGTCACGAAGTCGGGGGTAGCGGTGGCGGCCGCAGTGGTGCACCCTCCGGCGTTGCATGCTGTCGCCGACGTGGTGAATGGGTGCCAAATCGCAGCATTGACCGACAACCACTCCGGGAAGTTGACGTAGGCGTTTGCTGCAGGGCTGAGCGTGAGTGTTGGACTGGCCAGCTGGAGCTGGCTGGCCGCTTGGGCGGCGACCACCGCCGGGTCGGGCGGTGGTGGCGGTGGTGGCTGGCTGTTCACGATCCAGGTGAGGCCAGTACCCTGCCCCTGCGGGGTGCCGACTGCGCAGGTGTTGATGTACCAGGCCCCGTTTGGGTTCTCACCGGCGGGCGGTGCACCGCCCTGCGGGTAGGGCACGTAGTTGGGGCAGGTTGGGGCCGTCGTACTGCCACCGCCGCCACCGTTGCCAGTGGTGGTGCCGCCAGATCCACCGGTGGTGCCAGTTCCGCCAGAGCCTCCGACCCCGGTGGTGCAGCCGACCGTGTTGCCGGAATCAGAGCAGGATCCTCCGCCGGAAGTACCGCCCTGTCCAGCGAATGCGCTGCCGGGGAGGAGCATCGTTACCAGCAGGCTGATCGGTGCGGCAGTGACACCAATTCGAAGGATCAGGCGTCTCAGCACTTCGTTACGCCCATGGTCTGACCGGAGGCAACCTTCCACGAACCGGCGACCAGCTCGAGGTTTGAGGTTCCCCGAGCACCACCGGCGCCACCGTCAAGTGTGAGTGGGCCGGGTTGGCCAGTGGCCGTTGTGGTACCGGTATCGGAGGTGCAGAATGCCACGGTCGCTGTGGTCGCGGTCAGTGCAGTGACAGTGGGACTCCCGAGGTTGTATGTGGTCGGGCCGTTCAGCAGCTGCGTCTTGAGCTTGATGAGGAAGATCCCCTCGGACTGGAGTGCCGGGTTCACGTAGTAGTCGGCGAGCTTTGGAAAGAGGTCCGCCGTCGTCTGTCCGGCCACCAGGTCCGCTCGGAGGGGAGCCGGCGGTTCGTCCATGTAGGCGTAGAGGGTCTGGTCGGCCGCGAGCCAGGCGTTCAGGACGGCTTGTTGGGTGCTCGCCGTACTGGCAGGGAGCTTCGGGTTAGCGGTACTCGACGTCGATAGCGGTTTTGGCTTCGGCGGAGCGGTCTGAAGGCTGGAGCCGGTTCCAGAGGAACAGGCGGCCATCGTCATCGCGCCAACCACGAGGACTGCCGCCGTGGCAGCCTTCCGGCTCCACCGGCGTCGGGAATCTGCGTAGCCGATCCCCGCTCTTGTCATGGTTCCCCTGCCCGGTGATCCGCTCATGGCCTTCTCTCTTGTACTGAGGGTGCTGCGCTCCGTCGTACAAGGTGTGGCCAAAGTGCGCGACGGGTCCCTCAGAAAAGAACTGGGTCACGAGACGCGATAGTGAGCAAACTTTCCGACAGAGTTTGGATCTGGCGAAAAGCTACTAGGTTTCCCTATGAGGTTGTCAAACCACCGCCGGTGTCGGCTTTCGGGCCACGTTGACCGGGACGCCGCCGGTTCTCCAGCCATTCCTCGATCGTTTGGCGCCGCCAGGCGTAGGCGTTACCGATCCGGATTTCCGGCGCGGGAATGGTTCCCTTGGCAAGGTGCTGGTGCACTGTGGCGGGCCGTATGCCTGCCATATCCGCAGTCGTGTTCACATCGACGAGATCGAGAGGTGCGGGTTCGTACGGGGGCTTGGGGCTGTCTTCCACGGCGCATAGTGTGTCCCAAAAGTCGCCACCGAGCGCGGACGCTGGGTGCTGTAGCGCTCACTTGCCGTGGCCATCGGGGACTTGGTGCACCTCGATCGATGGTGCGGCGACCGTCAGGGGCTGAGGCAGACGCGGAACGGTCCACATTCCAGAGGGAACACGGGTTCGTTGATCGAATGGTGAACTGCGATCGCCACTCTGAGCGAACAAATCGCCGTATTCTCTTGCCTGACGAGGACAAATAGGGAGGTGGGGAGGCGATGGTGATCGAGAGCGGTGTGGCCGTCGCTGTGCCCGAACAGGGCAACCTCGTGCGGGTGCGAGACCGTTTCTGGGTCGTCGAGTCGGGACCCTCAAGAAGGAACTGGGTCGCGGAACGCGAGGATGAGAAAACTTTTCGAGAAAGTGTTGTTCTCATGTGAACACTGCTCGGCGGAGGTGCACGCCCAAACTTGAGGCTGTCTTGCTTGATCCACGGGACGATCACACAGTCTCCTCACGACCTGACAGCGCCGGGCGGTGGCTGCCGGAGGCGTCTCCGTCGGCCGATGTCCAGAGATCCCAACGAATTCGACCAGGTGCAGGGGTTCGGAAGCACTTCGTAGGCACCGCAAACAGGGCCGAACGCGGCTGACCAGCGATTTTCTGACCGATCGTCGCAACCCTTCGCTACCGTAGGGGGGTTCTACCGGTCACCGGCCCGGTGGGGCGGGGGATCGCGGCCGCCGGTCGAGAGGTCGGAGCACAGCGACGTGGATGTCTTCAAACTTCGGAACGACCTGGTAGACGACTACCGGCGCTATGTCGAGAGCTTCCTCGATATCGAGGATCCGACCCTTCAGGAACGGGTCGCCGAAGAGATGGACAGTGGCCTGCTTTGGCCCGAGCCGAAGATCGGTCTCAACCCGTCCTTCGAGGGTGGCGCTTCGGTGGAGAAGCTGTCCGACAAGGGGGTCCTAGACGACGCATGCCGAGAAATCTTTCGCATCAAGCCAGAGGACGGGCCATCGCGGGATCTCAACCTGCACCGCCACCAGGTGGACGCCATCGAGGTGGCGGCCACGGGTGCCGACTACGTGCTGACCACCGGGACAGGCTCTGGGAAGAGCCTGGCCTACATCATCCCGATCGTCGATGCCGTGCTGCGAGAGCGGGCAAAGGCTTCTGATCATCCGGAAAAGAAGCGCATCCGAGCGATCATCGTCTATCCGATGAACGCGTTGGCCAATAGTCAGGCCGGCGAGTTGGAGAAGTTCCTCTCTCGCGGGCTTTCCGTGTCGACGCCCAGGGTCACATTCCGTCGGTACACCGGTCAGGAGTCTGAAGCGGAGCGCCAGGAGATCATCCAGGACCCTCCGGACATCTTGCTCACCAACTATGTGATGCTGGAACTGATCCTCACTCGTCCTCGGGAGCAAGACTTGGTGAGGGCAGCGGAGGGCCTCCGGTTCCTGGTCTTTGACGAGCTTCACACCTATCGTGGCCGCCAGGGGGCTGACGTCGCACTACTCGCCCGGCGCGTGCGTCTGGCGTGCAAGAGCGACGGGAAACTCCAGATGGTGGGCACCTCGGCGACGATGTCGACTGGCGGGACAGTTGACGATCAGAAGCGGGAGGTCGCCAACGTGGCATCACTTCTTTTCGGCGTGCCCGTTACTCCCGACCATGTCATCGGTGAGACGCTCCGACGGGCGACGGCGCTCTTCGACGTGTCTGCCTCGGACCCAGCTGAGGTGGCCGGCCTGGCCGTACGCCTGCGGTCCGAGACTCCGCCGGCGGCCACGTTCGACGAGTTCGTCGCCGATCCGCTTTCACGATGGATCGAGTCCACGTTCGGTGTGACCGAGGAGGTGGGTTCCGGCCGCCTTGTCCGGGCAACGCCCCGGTCTATCGGCGGAACCGATGGAGCCGCCCACGCTCTCGCTGAGTTGACCGGCATTGACGAGAGAGTGTGCGCCCGGACCATCGAACGTCAGCTGCTCGCAGGGAATCAGATCCCCGTACCGGGTTCCCCGTTCCCGGTATTCGCGTTTCGCCTCCATCAGTTCGTCTCCCGTGGCGATGCCGTCTACGCGAGCATCGAACCTCGAGACGCCAGGGTTCTCACCTTCAAGAAGCAACGCTTCGCTCCAGGCGACACCGATCGCCGCCGCGTTCTGCTACCGCTATCGTTCTGTCGGGAGTGCGGCGCCGACTACTACACCGTCTGGAAGACGACCCGACGCGACGGCATGGAAGTCCTTCATGGACGTGACGTCGTGGAACGGAAGTCCAGTGACGACGAGACGCAGGCCGCCTATCTCTACCTTGGGGATTGGCCGTCCGAGTCCGACGGTGACGACTACCTGGATCGTCTGCCTGAAGATTGGCTGGAGGACGCTGCGAAAGGTCGCCGGGTCAAGCGAGACCAGAGGAAACGCCTGCCCGCTTCCGTGACCATCGGAACAGACGGAGTCATCGGGGAGGGCGGGCTTTCCGGCCACCTGGTCCCGGCTCCGTTCCGGTTCTGTCTCTCGTGCGGGGTCACCTATGGAAGCGCCCGCACGAGCGAGCTGAGCAAGCTCACCACGCTCGGCACCGGCGGTCGAAGCACTGCCACGACGATCCTCACGCTTTCTGCGGTGAGGGCTCTCCGGGCCGACGGGCAGCTACCCGCAGACGCCCGGAAGGTGTTGTCGTTCACCGACAACCGTCAGGATGCCAGCCTCCAGGCCGGTCACTTCAACGATCTGGTCGAAGTCGGTCTTCTCCGCTCGGCCCTCTTCCGAGCTGCTCAGCAGGCTGGAAACGAAGGTATCGCCCATGACGAGCTGACCATGAGGGTCTTCGAATCTCTGGATCTACCGTTCGACCATTACGCCGCAGATCCGACCGTCCGCGGCATCGCCAGGGAGGAAACCGACGAAGCGCTGCGGATGGTTCTCGGCTATCGCCTTTATAACGACCTCCAACGTGGATGGCGGATCACCTCACCGAACCTCGAACAGATCGGCCTGCTCCGTCTCGGCTACACGGGTCTGGCCAATGAATGTGCTGACGACGTCACCTGGGCGGGAACGCATCCCGCTCTGGCCGAAGCCACGTCCGAGGTGCGGGAGAAGGTGTGTAGCACGCTGCTCGACCATCTCCGCAAAGAGCTTGCAATTAAGGTCGACTACCTCGACGGTCGGAACCAGGAACGACTGGTGCAGCACTCGAGCCAACGACTCACCGCCCCGTGGGCGTTCGACGAGGACGAGAAGGACCGGTTGACGACGGCCACAACGGTCTACCCTCGGTCGAAGCAACGTAGCGATACGAAGTACGACCGAGCGGTGTTCCTGTCGAAGCTGAGCGGTTTCGGGCGCTACCTTCGCAGACCGAGTATCTTCCCGGACTTCGATCACCGGCTTACTACGGGCGACGCGGAGACCATCATCACGCAACTCTTCGAGTGGCTTCGCCAGACGGGTCTCGTCCAACGAGTCCAGGAGTCGCGGCGCGACGAGGATGCCGGTGGCTACCAGCTTGTTGCCGCTCATCTCCGGTGGTACGCGGGCGATGGCTCGGTGCCCGACGATCCGGTTCGTGTGCCTCGCCCCCCGAAGGGCGGTCGTCGCAGCAACCCGTTCTTTGTGGAGTTCTATCGTCACTTCGCCGAAGGCAACGGCGGGATCGAGGCCCGGGAGCACACCGCTCAGGTTCCTGCCGACATTCGTGTGCAGCGCGAAGAAGAGTTCAGAACAGCAAGACTTCCTGTGTTGTTCTGTTCACCGACCATGGAGCTCGGTGTCGACATCGCCGACCTGAACGTTGTGAACCTTCGGAACGTGCCCCCGACCCCGGCCAACTATGCGCAGCGGTCAGGTCGAGCCGGACGGCAGGGTCAGCCCGCGCTGGTCATCACCTACTGTGCTAGCGGGTCCGCCCACGATCAATATTTCTTTCGGCGTCCCGAACGGATGGTGGCGGGCAAGGTCGCACCACCTCGTATCGATCTCGCGAACGAGGATCTCATCCGGTCCCACGTCCATGCCGTCTGGTTGGCCGAGACTGGTCGTGACCTCCACCAGTCTCTCCTCGACGTGCTCGATCTCGCAGCACCGAAGCTCGATCTTCCACTCCAGCAGGGCGTTGTGGAGCAGCTGTCTCTGTCTACTCAGGTTCGCCATGTCGCCGAGGCGAAGGTCAACGCGTTGCTCTCCGACGACCATCTTGCCCTCAGGTTGGACGGAGCTTCGTGGTGGAGCGATCGATGGGTGGCCGATACGCTCGACACAGCTCTGCTCCGATTCGACCGTGCTGCCGACCGGTGGCGCGATCTCTATCGGGCCGCTCGCATGCAGGTGGACGTGCAGAATGCCGCGCAGCTCGACTCATCGCGCACTCCTGCAGATCGGAAGAACGCTGGCCGACTGCGAAGCCAAGCGGTCGAGCAAATTCGCCTCCTTGAAGGAACGGTGGACAGGAGCTTCCAGTCCGACTTCAACTCCTACCGTTACTTCGCCGCCGAAGGATTCCTTCCCGGCTACTCCTTCCCGCGCCTTCCACTCTCGGCATTCATTCCGGGGCGGTCCGGGAACCAGGGCAACGACGGCTTCCTCTCCCGCCCCCGTTTCCTCGCCATCAACGAGTTCGGACCGCAGGCCACGATCTATCACGAAGGCTCACGGTACGTGGTGCACTCGGTGATCCTGCCGGTCGACAGCTCCGGGGCCGACGGGGAGCGGCTCATCACTCGGTCGGCCAAGGTCTGCAAGCAGTGTGGCTACCTCTATCCGGTTGACGTGGAACCGGGACCGGATCGCTGTGACCGCTGCGATGCCGACCTGCCGGTCGCTCGAAGGAATCTCTTCCGACTGCAGAACGTGAACACCAGACGCTCCAAGCGCATTAACTCGGACGAGGAAGAACGTCAACGCCAGGGTTTCGAGACCATCACCACCGTCTGCTTCACCGATCACGGGGAGCTATCGGCCACGCTCGATGTCGACGGGGAGACATGGGCCACCTTCCGCTACGGGAACGCGGCCAACCTGTGGCGGATCAACCTCGGTTGGCGTCGTCGGCGTTCGGGCAGCCCAGACGGATTCCTCCTTGACACCCAAACCGGCAGGTGGGAGCGCCCCACGGACGATGACGACAACAGTCCAGGCGATGGCGGGAACGACGGGCAGAGCATCGACCCGGCGAAGCTCACGACCCAGCGAGTCGTGCCCTACGTCGAGGACACCCGCAACGCGCTCACCGTGGAGCTGGCCGGGCTGCCGGCCGAGGACGAGGACCGGCTCCAACTGCTGGCGTCCCTCCAGGCCGCCTTGAAGGCGGCCATCCAAGTGGAGTTCGAGCTGGAAGACAGCGAGCTTGCCGCTGTCCCACTGCCGACCGACGCGGATCGCCGCACCCTCTTGTTCTACGAGTCGGCCGAAGGTGGGGCGGGAGTGTTGCGTCGCCTGGTTGAAGAGCCCGATGCCATGGCCAGGGTTGCCACGCAAGCCCTGCGGCTCTGCCATGTCGATCCGACAACCGGACTTGACGATCAGGACGGAGTCGTCGAACCGTGCGAGGCGGCGTGCTATGACTGCCTGCTCTCGTACTACAACCAGAGCGACCACGACGTGCTCGACCGACGCGTTGTCATCGACCATCTTCTCCAGATCAGCCGATCCACCGTGCAAGGGTCCTCCGGCGAGGTCGACCGGTCCACCCTGGTCCAACGGCTCGACCGCTCCACCATGAGCGACCTGGAGCGGCGCTGGTTGACCCAGGTCGACACCAGTGGACTCCGCCTTCCCACCGCAGCCGGCCAGCGGATCGACCAGGCCGATACGCGGCCAGACTTCACCTACGCGGAGGACTTCGTCGCCATCTACATCGACGGTCCCGTCCATGACGACCCCGAAACCGCCCGTCACGACGCTGAAGCGGCGGGTCGCCTGAAGTCTCTCGGGTGGACCGTGCTCAGATTCCGCTATGACGACCAGAAGGACTGGGACACGTTGATTGACAGCCGGCCTGACGTATTCGGGAAGAACGGGAACAGCGGGAGCCCGAAGCCGTGAGCTTTTCCGTCGGTTCACTGGTCTCTGCCCGAGACCGGGAGTGGGTTGTTTTGCCGGGCTCCACCGACGATCTGCTCCTCCTGCAACCGTTGGGTGGCGCCGAAGCGGAGCAGGCCGGGGTCCTGACGGCCCTCGAGGATGTCCTTCCCTCCTCGTTCGCGCTGCCAGACCCGACAGACTTGGGTGACAACCGCTCGGCTCGACTGCTCCGCGACGCTCTGCGCCTCGGCTTTCGCTCCAGCGCCGGCCCGTTCCGGTGTTTCGGATCACTCGCGTTCGAGCCCCGTCCCTACCAGCTCGTCCCGCTACTGATGGCACTTCGGCTCGACCCGGTGCGGCTCCTGATCGCCGACGATGTCGGTACTGGGAAGACCGTGTCGACCTTGCTGGTCGCGGCCGAGATGCTCGCCCAGGGCGACATCCGTAGGCTGGCAGTCCTGTGTCCACCCCATCTGGCCCCCCAGTGGCAGGCGGAGATGTCGGACAAATTCAACCTCGACGCCGAGCTGGTGCTCCCGTCGACAGCGGGCCGGCTGGAACGGGCCTGCCGGACCGGCGAGACGCTTTTCGACCGGCACGATGTCACTATCGTGTCCACCGAGTACATCAAGGCGGAACGGCGCCGGGCCGAATTTCTCCGCAGCGCGCCAGAGCTCATCATCGTGGACGAGGCCCACACCTGTACAACCGGCCGGGGCGGCAACCGTGGACACCACCAGCGCCACGAGCTGATCGCCGACCTGGCCCGAGACCCTGCTCGGAATCTGGTGCTCGTCACTGCAACACCCCATTCCGGCAACGAGGAAGCATTTCGTTCGCTGCTCACGTTGCTCGATCCGAGCTTTGCCAACCTCCCGCAGGATCTCTCCGGCGACGCGAACCAGGGCGCTCGTCGCAGACTGGCTCGCCACTTCGTCCAACGTCGCCGTGGCGACCTGCGGCGTTTCCTGTCCGACACCCCGTTCCCCGACCGCGTAGCCGCCGAGGTCACCTACGACCTGTCCGAACCGTACCGACACCTGTTCGACCGGGTGCTCGCCTACGCGACCGAGACCATCCGCGACTCCAGCGGGGGGGCCACCCGCCAGCGGGTGCGTTGGTGGTCCGCTCTGGCGCTGTTGCGAGCACTCGCCTCGAGCCCCGCCGCGGCAGCCGACACATTGCGGCGCCGGGCGCGCAATGCGGAGGCGGTCGACGCAGACGACGCCGATCAGATCGGCCGGCAGTTCGTCCTCGACCTGGGCGACGAGGACGACACCGAGACCAGCGATGTGGGACTCGGAGGCATCGCCGATCCGGGGGACCTCGATGACGGTCGCATCGGCGACGAGGCCGACGTCGGCGGGCAGGGCAAGGCATCGGCCAGCCCGCATCGTCGCAGGCTCACCGAGCTTGCCCGGTTGGCCGAATCCTGCCTCGGGGATGCCGACACAAAAGTTGTGCGCATGGCCCGCATCGTGGGCGAGCTGGTCGACGAAGGCTTCCATCCGATCGTCTTCTGCCGGTTTATCGCCACCGCCGACTACGTGGCCGAACAACTTGCCGCGCGTCTCCGCGCCATAGAGGTCCGGGCCGTCAGCGGTGCCATCCCGTCCTCGGAACGCCCGGCCATCGTCAGTGAGCTGGCCGAGCATGACCGACGGGTGTTGGTAGCGACCGACTGCCTGTCGGAGGGCATCAACCTTCAGGCGGGATTCGATGCCGTCGTCCACTACGACCTGAGTTGGAACCCCACTCGCCATGAGCAGCGAGAGGGCCGAGTCGACCGCTATGGCCAACCCCGCCCCGAGGTTCGGGTCGTCACCTACTACGGGAAAGACAACCGGATTGACCAACTTGTCCTCGACGTACTCCTGCGGAAGCACCAGGCCATCCGGACGTCCCTCGGCATCTCCGTTCCCGTTCCGGGTGATCCGAACGCGATCATGCAGGCACTCGTCACCGGAATGTTCGAGCGGGGTAGCAAGCTCGGCGACGAAGCCCAGCTCGTCTTCGAGGGTCTGGACGAAGAGGAACAACAGATCCTCGACGAGTGGGATGCGGCGGCCGAGAGGGAGCGAAGCAGCCGGACCGTGTTCGCCCAGGAGGCCATCCATGCCGACGAGGTCGACCGCGAGCTTCGTGCCGTTAACCAGGCAATCGGATCAGTCGGGGATCTCCGCCGCTTCCTTACCGATACGGTGAACGCCGTCGGAGGTGTCGTGCTCGGTGACGATCCGCTGCGACTTCGTCTCGTCGAGACGCCCGAACCGGTTCGTGATGCGGCCAGGGGCGCTGCCGAGCTGACCTTCACCGCCGCCACAAACGCCGGCGCCGATGTCGCCACGCCGGGTGTGCAGGCAGTCCCTGCCACCCATCTGCTCCAACGGGGGGACCCGTTCGTTCGGGACCTCGCCGCATACGTCCTCGATGCAGCGCTCGATCGCCTGAGTCACGGACCTGCTCGAAGAGCCGGGGTCATACGCACCGACGCAGTGACCGTCCTCACGACTGTCCTGTTGGTCCGCCATCGCTTCGATCTCACCAACCAGCGCGAGGGTCGCACTGTCCGTTTGCTGGCCGAGGACGCAGGCATTGCCGCTTTCACCGGTCTTCCGACGGCTCCGACGTGGTTGGCGTCGGCCGATGCCGAGCAGCTCCTCGACGCGGCACCAACGGGGAACGTGTCACCGGAGCAGGCACGAGAGTTCCTCGGCGATGTGCTGGATGCCGCCCCCAGCTGGCTTCCCGCGCTCGATGACGACTCCCGTCGGCGAGCAGCGGACCTGCTCGACGCCCACCGCCGTGTCCGCGAGGCAGTCCAGCGCAGGGCCGCCAGCTACTCCGTAGAACCACGCCTACCTCCAGACGTGCTCGGCATCTACGTGCTGCTTCCCGGGCCAGCCAGATGAGCCAGAAACGGAGTGGAGCCTTCTCCACCATCCGCACCCAGGGCGGCCTACTTTCTGCCGAGCTGCTCGCGCGGGTAGTCGACCAGCACTCGGGCCTCGACGGCTTGCAGCCTGCCGACTACCACCTCCTGCCCGGCGAACGAACCGGGGCAGCCATCACCAGGAGCTGGAACCGCCTGCGGGATGCCTGGAGTTCATTCACGGAAGCACTTGCCACTCTCCCCCAGTCGGACGTCACGGCGACCTCCGTCACCCGCGAACGCTGGCTTCTCGTGCTCTTCGACGAGCTCGGTTACGGCCGTCTTCAGACCACCCGTCCCATTGACGTAGAAGGGACGGCCTTTCCCGTCTCTCACCTTTGGGGCCAGGTACCCATCCACCTGGTTGGTGCCAAGTTGCTGCTCGATCGACGTATGCCCGGCGTCCCGGGGGCGGCAGGAGCTAGCCCCCACGGTCTGGTCCAGGACCTGCTCAATCGCTCCAATCAATTCCTGTGGGGAATCGCGTCCAACGGTTTTCAACTGCGACTTCTGCGGGACAACGCCAGCCTGACGCGCCAGGCCCTGGTCGAATTCGACGTCGAATCAATGATGGCCGATGAGGTCTTCGTCGACTTCACGGTCCTCTGGCTCTGCTGCCACCAGAGCCGACTCGAAGGCGACCCGGCCAGATGTCGGCTCGAACGGTGGCACGAGGAGTCCGCCACTCTCGGGATGCGGGCGCTCGACGCCTTGCGCGGCGGGGTACAGAATGCGATCGCATCCCTCGGCGCCGGGTTCCTATCCCATCGGGCGAACAGTGCGCTCAGGCAGTCCCTCCACGAGGGAACGCTCACCACCGACGACTACTACCGCGAGCTTCTCCGACTGGCATACCGTCTGATCTTCCTCTTCGTCGCCGAGGACCGGGAGGTCCTTCTTGCGCCCGGCACGCCGGACGACGTCGCTCAGGATTACCACAACTACTACGCCGTCGGTCGTCTCCGTGCCCTCGCTCACCGGCGCCGTTCCGGCGAACACGGCGACCTATGGAACGGGCTACAGGTCGTGTTCACTGCGCTCGGGCGCCTTGATGGTCAACCGCTCCTCGGGCTTCCCTCCCTCGGCAGCTTCCTGTGGTCGGAAGGAGCTACTCCACATCTCGACGGAGCAGCTCTAGCCAATCGGAGCCTGCTCGCTGCCATCGATGCACTCGCCTTCACCGCCGACGGGGCGGTCCGTCGTTCCGTCGACTTCCGCAACCTTGGATCGGAAGAGCTCGGCTCCGTCTACGAGAGCCTCCTCGAGCTCCACCCGGATGTCGACGCGATCGCTGGCGTGTTCACCCTTGGCACTGCCGCCGGTCACGACCGGAAAACGACTGGCAGCTACTACACCCCGACCAGCCTCGTGATCTCGCTGCTCGACTCGGCACTGGACCCGGTGCTCGACCAAGCTGCCCGATCCGACGACCCGGAAACTGCCATTCTCGGCCTACGGGTGTTTGATCCCACCTGTGGATCAGGTCACTTCCTGGTCGCTGCTGCCCACCGGATGGCCCGCCGGCTGGCGGCAGTCCGAACCGGCGAGGAGGAGCCCGCTCCCGAAGACGTCCGCCACGCCCTCCGTGACATCGTCGGGCACTGCCTGTTCGGAGTGGACGTGAACCCGATGGCGGTCGAGCTGTGCAAGGTCAGCCTCTGGCTGGAGGCTGTCGAACCGGGCAGGCCGCTGCCCTTTCTGGACCATCACATCGTCTGCGGCAACTCACTTCTCGGCACCACCCCGGAGCTTGTAGCCGCCGGCATCCCTGACGACGCGTACAAGCCGTTGACCGGCGATGACAAGAAGACCGTGTCCTCGTTACGGAAACGCAACAAGGCGGAGCGGGCCGGACAAGGAGCACTGTCCTTATCGGCTGCGGCACCGTCTGCCGACACGCTCGCTCTGTCCATGGACGCCATCGAGCAGATCGGTGATGACGACCGAGGCGATATCTCGCAGAAAGAGGCGCAACACCAGGCTCTGGTTGGCTCCAATGACATGGCTTGCGCCAAGTTTGTCGCCGACCTCTGGGCAGCTGCCTTCGTGACGAAGAAAGCCTCAGGGGCACCGGAGATTACCACTGCCGTCGTCCGGCGGGCGCAGGAGGACGAGGTCGGCGCCCTGGACCGGGAGACCGTAGAAGCGGTGGAGAAGCTGGCTCGCGATTACCGGTTCCTCCATCTCCACGTTGCGTTCCCCCAGGTCTTCGGCACAGTTCCGACAGATGCTGATGGTCGGCAGGGACCGATGGCACACGGTGGCTTCGACGTGGTGCTCGGCAACCCACCTTGGGAGAAGGTGAAGCTGGCAGAGAAGGAGTTCTTCTCGCGCACCGTGCCGGTCATCGCAGCTGCTGCAGGGGCGATCCGGAAGAAGATGATCGCCGATCTAGCCAAGCCCCTAGAGGAAGGAGGCGACCCCACACTTTACGACGCATATCAGAGCGCCCTCCACCACGCCGAGGCCGAGAGCGCCTTCCTCCGGTTCTCCGGCCGCTATCCACTATGCGGTCGCGGTGACGTCAACACCTACGCCGTGTTCGCCGAACTGATGTGTTCCACCCTCCGTCCATCCGGACGCTGTGGAGTGATAGTTCCGTCGGGCATCGCGACCGACGACACCACTAAACACTTTTTCGGCGACATCGTGGAGAAACGGTCACTCGTCAGTCTCTACGAGTTTGAGAACGAAGGGTTTTTCGTCGGAGTGGGCCAGGGCCATATGAATCGATTCTGCCTCTTGACGCTAACTGGCTCGGACCGACGGCCGGAGTCTGCTGAGTTCATGTTCCGCGGCACGCAACTCAATGATCTACTTGATACGGACCGTCGATTTGTTATGTCCGCCGAGGAACTGGCGATTCTCAATCCCAATACCCGGACATGCCCTGTGTTTCGTAATCGGCGCGACGCCGAACTCACCCTCGGCATCTACCGGCGGGTGCAGGTGCTGGTTGCCGATGGGCCACCGAAAGTCAACCCATGGGAAGTCAATCTCACCACTATGTTTCATATGACCGGCGACTCCGGGCTATTTAAGTCGGCGGCCCAATGTGAGGAAACTGGGGCGATTCTCAATGGCAATCTCTACTGCCACCCCGATGGTCGGGTCTACCTGCCGCTGTATGAAGGGAAGATGATTCATCACTTCAACCACCGTTATGGCGATTATCGCCTACTGAAAGCGGGCGACAACGGGCACGTTCTTCCTAATGCAAGTTCGGCCGAACTAGACGACCCCTTCTACGACATATTGCCGCGCTATTGGGTATCGAATATGGTGGTCCTAGATAAGCTCGCAAATCGATGGAATCGCGACTGGTTGCTTGGATTTCGAGATATCGCAGGTTCGCGTGCCGATTCACGAACGGTAATTGCCAGCATTATTCCTCGCACTGCTGTAGGTAACAACTTGCCACTTCTGCTTTCAGACATCCCCTACGCTCGGTTCGGTCTGCTTGGTGCCTGCTTGTCATCATTCATGTTCGACTTTGTGGCGCGGCAGAAGGTTGGTGGAAACCACTTGAATTTCTTCATCGTGGAACAACTTCCAGTGCTGGCTCCGGAGACCTTCGATGTATGTACGCCATGGGACCCCGATCTCACGTTGGCCGACTGGGTAGTCCTGCGAATCCTGGAGCTGACCTTTACCGCGTGGGATTTGGCCGGATTCGCTGCCGATTTGGGCTACCTCGGCCCGCCCTTCAGCTGGAACGATGAGCGTCGGATGCTTCTCCGAGCAGAGGTCGATGCTTGCTTCTTCCACCTTTACGGAGTTGAACGTGACGACGTTGAGTACGTTATGGACACGTTTCCAATCGTCCGAAAGAGAGACGAAGCCGCCTATGGAGAGTTTCGCACAGCTCGCCTCATCCTGGAGTGCTACGACGCCATGGCCAAGGCCGCCGACTCCGGCGATCCTTACCGCACGATGCTCGACCCGCCGCCAGCTGATCCGAGCGTCTGCCATTCGGAGGCGGGACGTCCACCATCCTCGGAGCGGCTTCGTCAATGAAATTCTCAATCCTCCGGAAGGATTGTGAAACCCCTGCGTTGGTGTCGAGCGCTAGAGGATCTGGAGGACGTCTATCGTCGAATCAACTTCCTGAGCCATCTCCGTGATCACCTGGCGGTGACAACGCACAGGCCCGCGTTCGACGCACAGAACGGCAACACAGCGACCCCGTGCTTCCTCGACGAGTTGCATGAGAGCTGGCTCTGAGCCATTCATCAGCATCTCTCGCATCCGACGCTTACCCTCCTCGCCGTCACCTCTGCGAAATGAGTCTCGGTTATCAACAGGATTGCCAAGGGCGGCGTCGTGGCGGTATTCGATTCCAGCGGTCGCAAGCCGTGCACTCAGAGACTTCTTCGAGAAGCCGGCCTTGCGGCTGATCGGGTTGAGTCGTACGTCGATCACAAGTGTGACACCGGCTGAGAGGAGATGCTCGATGAGGCCATCGACCTCGAGGCCTTCGTAGCCGACGCTATAGATACGGTTAGACACCTGACGATGCTTGCCGCTCTTGGCTGGCGGAGCAAACTTCCCGGTCACAGCCCGAACGCCCCTTGCACGGCGCCGGCCGGCGGCCAAAATACGCCAAGCACAAGGAAGCTCACCGGATACTGCTCCATGTTGCCGACGAACAAGACGGAGTCCTTCCCCGACCACATCTCACGTTCGAACTTGTCGGTCATCGCCTCCTTCCAGTCGGCTCGGTGGCGAACGTGCCGCCAGAGAGCGGCGGTCTCCCAGTCCACGATGGTCTGGTCGTGGCCGGAACAACGGGCTGATGCACATCGATATCTATAACTGAACCGCCACGGGATCACCTCGAATGGTGCCTTCGGCGAATCGGGGTCATCGAAAAGACTCGGTCTGGCTGCGGCGGCGGTTGCCCGCGTCTGCCATTTCTTGACCTGTTCCTCCTTTCTGGAAGAGATAACGAGCTTCGGTGGCTCGACTGGTCGCACCACCGCCAACGAAGCAACACCCGGTCCAGAGCCTGCTCGATTGCGCTCGACGAGATCACACATAATTTCCTCTCCGAGCCCTTCGACGAATGGACGACGACCGGCCCAACGGTTCTGTGGACCTATGGACTCGCCGGGGACGATCGAACCATGCAACGGAGACCAGGACTCCGGCCGGCGGTCCGTGTGGTGATGGATGACGGAGACGCTGACTGTTTGGTACTTGGCGAACTTGCTGTCGTCAGTCAAGTCTCGGAAGGGGACGGGATGCAGTCGAACCCATCCGTGATGGTCGTCGTCCATGCGTACTCCGGCCACGCACATCGTTTCGTCGAGATCCGAAGTCATCACCGGCGACGCCTTCACCAAGACAAGAACCTCAATCTCTTGGGCTTCCGGCATGGGGTTCTCCTTGGTGAGCCCTCCAAGCGTCGCAGACCGCCAGAGGAGATTGGCGGATTCCCAGGGGCGAAAGGCTGTCCGGGATGAGAGTAACGGCGGCCCGTTAGAACCGCTGAAGCGGTCGGGCTCGGCGCAAGAGGCGGTTGCCCGTCGGTCGCCTCACTGTCCGCATCCTTTGACGAGGACGTCGCCGTCAGCCCTCACGCCCCGAGCGCCCTACCGAGTCCGGCAGCGGCATCTCGATCGCGGGCGTCGACCGCATGCGCGTAAACGGCCAGGGTCACCGACGGATTGGCGTGTCCTAGGCGAGTCGCTACCGTTCTCGGGTCCATCCCCTGGCCGACCATCTCGGTCGCGCTCAGGTGACGGAGGTCGTGGAAGCGGAACGGCCACGACTCGACTCTCGGCGGATCAGCGACGAGTGCTTCTTCTTCCATCGTCTTGCAGAGTCGGTGAAACGCTCGGGTGAGGCTGTTCGGTGTTCGGGGCGAGAGCCCGTCGGGGGATGCGGACCATACGAAGGCGTCCGCCGAGAGCGGCACGCCGGCCTGGTCCGCATCGGATTCGGCCCGAGCTTTCCGGGCCGTGAGCACCGACACGCCGACCGGGTCGAGGGCGATGGTTCGGACCTGGTGGGTTTTCGGATCCTTCAGCCCCCACGACGACCGGATCTGCCATACGGAGCGGCGCACGGTGACCCGGGACGTGTCCCAGTTGATGTCGGACCACTGAACTCCGCACAGCTCACCCCGGCGCATACCCGTCAACATGCCGAACAGAAGGATCGGCCCCAGGTCCGGCGATGCCGTCTTGGCCGCTCGCAGGACGAGCGCCCGTGCCTGGTCGAGCGTGGGCACGTGCATCTCGGGCCGCTGCCCGGGCGTGAGGTCGACATCCTCGGCCGGGTTGACGGGAATGTACTTCCACTTCTTCGCTTGGTTGAGAGCGGCGCGGATGATGCGATGGTGATGCATCAGGGTGGCGGGGGACATGCCTTCGGCCAGCAGCTCGTTGTACCAGCGGTCGATGGTCCTAGTGGTGAGCCTTCGCACCTCCACGTCGCCCAGCGGGCCAGCCTTGATGCGCGCCAGCTTGGACCGGTAGCCGTGCAGGGTGTTCGGTGATCGTCCTCGGCTCTCTCCGTGGGCGATCCATTCGTCGAGCAGCTTTGAAAGAGTGACGATCTCCTCAGGGTCCGTCTTCACCCCGTACTTCCCGGCGGCGACATCGTCCACGAGCTTGGCGAGCCGACGCTTGGCCTCCTTGATACCGACACCCTGGAGCTTGCTCGGGTGCTTGTACGTCTTCGTCACTTGACGGTCCGTAGCTACGTTGTACGCTCGCAACTCGAAGTGCCCCGGTGAACGTTCCCTGATGGTTCCCGCCATGAATTACAAACTAGGGCAAAAACTAGGGCACGGCAACCTACCGGCAAAGAAAACCCAGTTCAGGGGCAGTAGCTCAGTGGTCAGAGCAGGGGACTCATAATCCCTCGGTCGCAGGTTCGATCCCTGCCTGCCCCACCCGTCGCACCGGATATAGCCTCA
>JADGOF010000059.1 GCA_017883105.1 Acidimicrobiales bacterium | reverse complement strand
GCTGCCGAGGGCGATCAGCAGATCCGACCGCTGCATGGCGGTGACCGCCGTGTAGTTCCCGTGCATGCCCGGCATCCCCAGGCACAGGGGATGGGAGTCCGGGAAGGAGCCGCGGGCCATCAATGTAGTCACCACCGGGATGCCGGTGCGCTCGGCCAGTTCGCGTAGCGCGTCAGCCGCACGGGCCTTGAGGATGCCGCCGCCTGCGTAGATAACCGGTCGTTCGGCGGCCAGCAGTAGTTCGGCGGCCTGGCGGATGGCCGCCGGGTCCCCTTCGGTCATCGGTCGGTATCCGGGGAGGTCTAGTTCGGAGGGCTCGGGCCAGTACCACTCCATCGTCTTTTGGGCCACATCCTTGGGGATGTCGATCAGGACCGGGCCGGGTCTTCCTGTCGTGGCCACGTGGAATGCCTCGGCCACCACGCGCGGGATGTCGGCGCCGTCGGTGATCAACCAGTTGTGCTTGGTGATGCCCATGGTGATGCCGGTGATGTCGCTCTCCTGGAAGGCGTCCGTGCCGATCGACGAGGTGGCCACCTGGCCGGTCACCACCACCAACGGGATCGAGTCCATATAGGCATCGGCCAGCGGCGTCACGATGTTGGTGGCCCCCGGGCCACTGGTCACCATGGCCACACCCGGTCGTCCGGTCACCTGGGCGTACCCCTCGGCCATATGACCGGCACCCTGCTCGTGGCGCACGAGGATGTGGCGGATCGACGAGTCGATGATCGGGTCGTAGACAGGGAGGATGGCCCCCCCGGGGAGGCCGAACATGACCTCCACCTGCTGCATCTCCAGGCTCTTGATCAGTGCCTGCGCTCCTGTGAGTTCCATCGGGTGCTCCCTTGTCGGCGATGGTCGCCTTGTCTATCGGTGGTTCGAGAAGTTGGTTGTTCAATGCGATTGTTGTTCCATGCGATTGGGGCGGGACACGAAAACGACCTCCCATCTGGGAGGTCGGAAAGCGCACACGGCGAGAGAGCGTCGCGTGCGCTACGAAACGAGTACCAACGAGATGGTCGGGCGGATCGGGTCAGTACACATGGTCTCGACATTGTGCCATGGAGAAGGTGGTCCCGACAAGCGCCCTGTCAAATTCCCCATCTGTGGAGTCTACGGTCGCCAAGTCCTGGACTCGTGGCCATCGCCCACCACCGCAAAACACCAGACTTCGGTGATATCCACGGAGAACAGGTGGAAGGCCCCGTCCGGGCGCCAGCCGATGCGGGCCTCGAGCGCCGTGCAGTAGCGCTCCTGCTCGGTGGCACGGGTGACCTCGACAGCCCACCCGTAGATCTTGACGTCTCCTTCGACCCCCGGACGCATCGGAGACCGTGGTGTGCACCACACAGCGCGGATCGCGAAGAAGATCGACCGCCTTGCGCGACTGCCACATCGTTCCCAGGTACAGCTCGCCGTCCGCCAGCAGCGGCTCGACCGGGCTGATCCGCGGTCAGCCATTGGCCCGGAGCGTGCCGACCAGCACCAGGCCGTCCCGGTCGATCCTCGTCCGAGCCACCTCGGCGAAGAAGGGGTCATCCCGGCAGAACCCGTCCCAGGTGGCCACGGTCACGCGCCAGTTGAGCTCATGGTTCGGTGACGGCTCCCCGTTCCGCTCCGGTCACCAGGCGGGCGTACTTGGCCAGGACGCCGGTGGCGTAGCGGGGAGCCGGGTGCTTCAGCGCGGTTCGCCGGCGCTCGAGTTCCTCGTCGTCGACCAACAGCTCGATGGTGTGGCTGACCACGTCCACCACGATGCGATCCCCGTCGGCCACGAGGGCGATCGGGCCCCCGTCGACGGCCTCGGGAGCGACGTGGCCGATGCAGAAGCCGTGGGTCCCCCCGGAGAACCGGCCGTCGGTCACCAAGGCGCAGTCGCCGCCCCGGCCCACGCCTTTCATCGCTCCGGTCACCGCCAGCATCTCACGCATGCCCGGGCCGCCCTTGGGCCCCTCGTACCGGATCACCACTATCGTGTTCGGCTGGATCGAGCCCGCCAGGATCGCTTCCATGGCCAGATCCTCGCCGTCGAACACCCGCGCTGTCCCGTCGAAGGTCAGCTGGTCGAGGCCGGCCACCTTGACGACTGCACCGTTGGGGGCGAGGGATCCCGTCAGTACGGCGATCCCTCCCTGGGTGTGGATGGGATCGTTCATCCTGTGCACCACGTCACCATCTGGCGCCGGCGGATCCAGCGCGACCAGGTTCTCTGCCACCGTCTTTCCTGTCACGGTCATACAGTCGCCGTGCAGCAGTCCGGCGTCGAGCAGTTCTCGCATGACCACCGGCACTCCGCCGATGCGGTCCAGATCGCTCATGTGGTACTTCCCGTGCGGCTTGGTGTCGGCCAGGTGGGGAACCCGGGCGGCCACCTTGTTGAAGTCGTCCAGGGCCAGTTCCACCCGAGCCTCGTTGGCGATGGCCAGTAGATGGAGGACCGCGTTGGTGGATCCTCCGAGCGCCATGGTCACGGCGATGGCATTCTCGAACGCCTCCTTGGTCATCACCTGGCGAGGTCGGATACCGGCCCGCAGCAGGGCGACCACCGCTTGTCCCGTGGCAAATGCGGCGTCGTCCCGTCGACGGTCGACCGCGGGGGCCGACGAGCTGCCGGGCAGTGACATGCCCAACGCTTCGGCCACCGAGGCCATGGTGTTCGCCGTGAACATCCCTGCGCAGGACCCCTCGGTCGGACAGGCGTTGTGCTCGATCAGGCTCAGTTCCTCATCGGAGAGCGCGTCGACGGCATGGGCGCCGACCGCCTCGAAGACCGAGGTGATGTCGATGGCTCGATCGCGCACCCGGCCCGGGAGGATCGATCCCCCGTAGAGAAAGACGCTGGGCAGATTCAACCGGGCGGCTGCCATCAGCATCCCGGGGAGGGACTTGTCGCATCCGGCCAGGGTCACCAATCCGTCGAACCGCTCGGCGTGCATAACGATCTCCACCGAGTCGGCGATGACCTCGCGGCTGACCAGCGAGGCCCGCATCCCCTCGTGGCCCATCGAGATCCCGTCTGATACTGCGATGGTCACGAACTCCAGCGGGTAGCCCCCGGCGTTGCGGACCCCTTCCTTGGCCCGCTTGGCCAGTCGGTCGAGAGGAAGGTTGCAGGGGGTCACCTCGTTCCATGACGAGGCCACCCCGATCTGCGGCTTGTCCCAGTCGTCGTCGGACATCCCCACCGCTCGGAGCATGGCTCGGGCCGGGGCCCGAGTCGGACCATCGGTCACCTGGTAGCTGCGGGGCTTGAGGCCGACCAACGGCTCTTCCGAAGGGTCGGTTCCTGTCGAATCGCTCATGACTGCATGGTACGACGGATGGGCAAAGGGGCGGGCATCGTCCGTCGGTTCGGCTCTGGCGCCACCGACTCACCGCCGTCGGTCGATGATCCTGGAATGGCAGAGGACCAGGGGCGATTCGCCCCTGGTCCTCTTCGACACGCTATGTAAAGACCGCTCAGGAGACAGCGGCAACGCCCACCATCGGAGCGTTCAGGTGGATGCCACCGGCGGAGCCGTAGAAGGTGGCGTCGCCGTAGGAGAAGACGCCTCCGTCTGCCGCAGCCAGCCAGTAACCACCGCCGTCAGGCGAGGAGGCAAGGCCAACCACCGGAGCGGTGAGGACGAGGCCGCTGGCCGAACCGTGGGCTCCGGCGTCGCCGAGGTTGAACACGCCGCCGGTGGCGGTGGCCAGCCAGTAGCCGTTGCCGTCAGGGGTTCCTGCGATTCCCACGACCGCGCCGTTCAACGGGGTGCCGGCGAGTGAGCCGTGGAAACCGGCATCACCGTAAGCGAACACGCCGCCGTCACTTGCCACCAGCCAGTAGCCGTTACCGTCGGCCGAAGAGGCAATACCCACAACGGGACTGACCAGAGGGAGACTGCCGGCCGAGCCGAAGAACTGGGCGTCGCCGTAGGAGAACACGCCACCGTCACTTGCCACCAACCAGTAGCCAAAGCCATCGGGCGTCGCCGCAATCCCAACGATCGGCTTGTTCAGCGTGAGGTTGCCGGCCGAGCCGAAGAACTGGGCGTCGCCGTAGGAGAACACGCCACCGTCACTTGCCACCAGCCAGTAGCCGCCACCATCCGGCGTCGATGTCATGCCCACGACCGGCTTGTTCAGCATGAGACTGGCAGCCGAGCCTTCGAACGGCGAGTTGCCGTAGGCGAACACGCCACCGTCGCTGCCGTCCAACCAGTAGCCGGACCGATAGCTGAAGCGATCCTGTGAACTGACGATCGAAGCGGTGGACGAAACGGTCACCACGACGTTGACGACACCGGTGCCCGCGGGGGCGGTGGCGGTGATCGACGTGTCCGAGCCGACCGTGTAGCTGGCGGCGGCGGTGCTACCGAACTTGACCGCACCGGCTCCGGTGGCTCCGGTGAATCCGTGCCCGGTGATGATCACGGACGTGCCACCGGCCGGCGGGCCGGTACTGGGCCGCACTCCGGTGACGACTGGACCGTTGGTGTAAGTGAAGGTACCGGGGGACGACCCGCCGGCAGCGGTCGTCACACTGACGGCGACTGGGCCGGTACCACTTCCCGGGGGCACGACGGCTTCCACCGAGCCAGAGGTCAATCCTTTGAAGCTGGTGGCAGCAACGCCACCGAAGGTGACAGCCGACGGATCATTGAGGTTGCTGCCGATGATCTTCACCTTGGTGCCGCCCGCCGTCGGTCCGGCATTCGGGAGCACGGTACTGATGGTTGCCGACGCCGGCTTGATCCTCGCCGTGGCAATCTGCTCGGCAGGCTGGGTGCAGGGACCTGGTGGGAGCGCGGCCCCGTTCAGCGTTGCGTTGAGCGACCCGGTGGTGGCCGTCGACAGCTTGACCGACCCGGACGCGCCGGCGGTGAACGAGCTGACGACGCCCGGGGAAGTGATCGGAAGAGGCCCCGTGGGCACCGCCGGAATGGTCGTGGGAGGAATGGTGAACGTCACCGGCTGGCTTCCCGGTACCGCGCCGACGGCCGTGATGCTCGAAGTGAAGGTGCCCGAAAACGTGGCGCCGGGAATGGCCTGTTGGATCGCCAGCGAAAGCGCCGTCTTCAAGCCCAGGCCATGGACGTTGAAGGATGAGCCCGAGCTCACCGGATTCGGAGAGATGCTCCCGATCAACGTCACGGTCAGGTCCGTGGGCCCGGTCACCAGGACGCACTGGGCCGTGAACGACCCCGTGTCGGCTCCGGCCGGACTGCTGGCGGCCACTAGTCCGATCGATCCCACCAGGCCGGCGGCGGCCAGCGCCATGGCGCCTCCCACCGATGCCAGGTGAGCGGAAAATGCTCGTGTTGAACTCATCTGCGTCTCTCCTCAAACTCCATGCGGTGCGGACCCGTAGGCCGCCCCTCCCATTCCGACATGCCGGTTGACGCAGTTCCCCTGCTTGCCCCACGCAACTCCCCCAACCAGGGCGCAACCTAGGGGATGTCCTGTTCGATTGCAACAGGCACCAGGGAAACTGCCGGTATCCCAGGCGCTCTCCACCCATGCCCCCTTTGGGCATCGGGCGGATCTCGACCCTCGGTCGATGGCCACCGATCTAGCATTGACCTGTGCAGCTCTGCCAACAACCTCTCCTCCACGACCAGAGCCGATGAACTCGCTGGCCCCTGGCATATTCGGCCCCGATGACATCGATGAGCTGGTGTCTTTCTTCGGTGCCAACGGCTACGCCACGCTGCGTGGAGTCTTTGGTGAGCCGGAGCTGGTTGAGGCGGAAGAAGACCTGGCCGAGGTGCAGTGCCGGCTGGTCGACGGGCTCCTCGACGCCCGCCACGGGACGGTGATTCTCGACGAACCCGGCGCCACTATCAGTGGTCGCCCGTTCGCTCACTACGTCTGCTTCGCCACAGTGGCTTCGTTGCCGGCCGCTGCGTTGACGCATCGATCCGCCGTTGTCGATGTCGCACGGCAGCTGCTCGGCGCCGGCGCCTGGCTCCTCGACTACGAGCAGTTCGGCGTGGTCTACCAGGACGCCAGGTCCGACCCCGGCTCGGGCTACTCGCGCATCGGATGGCATACCGACCATCAGTCCGGACCCCATCTGGAGATCTGGCCCGGGATTGCTTTCACCATCCATTTCGATCCGACGTCGCCGGCCAACGGATTCCTGCGGGTCCTGCCCGGCAGCCACCTTGGAGGAGTGGAGGGCATCCCCCTCAGGTTCGAGCGGGTCCCCGGCGAGATCGCCGTCTATGCGGAACGAGGAGATGTGCTCTTCCACCATGCCGACCTCTGGCACGCGGCAGCACGCGGAACGGCCGACGGGGCACAGACCATACGCCGCCATCTCCGGGGCAGTTGGCACGCCGGAAAGAAGTTGGACATCGGGCACGGCACCGACGACTTCGTGAAGAACGCCGCCCGTTAGGCCCGGTTCTGCGTCGCTCCGTCAGCGGACGGCGGGGCCGCCACGTGCCTCCGGCTCGCTGTTATCGTCAGCGCCCAAGGCCTCACCGATCGCCAACAGAGAAGAAGGTGACCCTGCCGATGGATGTCCTCCGAACACCTGACAGCTGCTTTGACGGAATTACCGATTTCGCATTCGCACCGCACTACGCCGAAATCGCCGATCAGGACGGCGGCACCCTCAGGGTCCACTACCTCGACGAGGGTCCACCAACAGGGCAGACCGTCCTCCTCCTGCACGGTGAGCCATCGTGGTGCTACCTCTATCGGCACATGATCCCCGTGCTCACCGCTGCGGGCCTGCGGGTGGTGGCCCCCGACCTGGTGGGGTTCGGACGGTCGGACAAGCCGACACCGAGGACGGAGTACACCTACGCCCGCCACGTGGAGTGGATGCGCAGTCTCCTCTTCGACCAACTCGACCTGTCCGGCCTCACCTTGGTCTGCCAGGACTGGGGAGGCCTCATTGGCCTCCGACTGGTGGGTGAACACGAGGAGCGCTTCGCTCGAGTAGTGGCCGCCAACACCTTCCTACCTGTCGGCAATACGCCGCCTGGTGACGCATTCTTGGGTTGGCTCAAGTTCTCCCAGGAGGTCGACACCTTTCCCACCGGCGTCATCGTGAATGCGGGATGCACCACCGACCTGACCCCGGAGGTCATCGCCGCCTACGACGCACCCTTCCCCGACCCGACTTACTCGGAGGGGGCCCGCCAGTTTCCGACTCTCGTCCCGATCACCCCGGACGACCCGGCGTCGGAGGCAAACCGTCGGACATGGGAGGTCCTCGAGCAGTTCGAAAAGCCGTTCCTCACCACCTTCAGCGACGGCGATCCCATCACGGCCGGATCGGACCAGGTGCTCCAGGCCCGCATCCCCGGGGCCAGGAGACAGCACCACGTCACCATCGCCGGGGGCGGTCACTTCCTTCAGGAGGACAAGGGTCCGGAACTGGCCCAGGCGGTGGTCGACTTCATCTCTGATGCCTGATTGGCCGTGGTCCTTCGACCGCATCTGTTCGTCATCGGGGTGTCGTTGATCATCACGCCCCCCCGCTGGCCGGGTGCTCCTCGCCGTCGACCAGCGGAACTGGCTCGACGGCGACGTGATCCAACGGGGGATGAAGGCGGGTAGGGCCAGCCAGTCCCGAATCCAGAGGATTGGGGTCGGCGCCAATGCCGAAATTGTCGAACTGACGCCCGGGCAAGAGAACCTGGCCGCGTCGCTCGAGCCGAAGGTCAGCCGCTACGACGTCCTGTTCTGGATCTGCGACGAACGCAGAACAGGGCCGGCCGACTTTGCTGCTCCCGTCCCGGTGGAACTCACCACTTCGGTCTCCTGAGCGGCCCGGCCCGCCTCCGCGGCTAGAGTCGAGAGGCGCTGGTCGATGAAGCGCCGCTCGGCCTCATTGCCGGTCTGCTCTCTCGCCCGTCGGTAGGCGACAACCGCCTCGTCCCATCGTGCCGACCTCCTGAGCAGGTCGGCTCTGGTTGCCTCGTAGAGGTAGTAGCTGGCGAGTTGGGACGCAAGGTCTGGGTCATCCACCAGAGCGAGTCCCGCAGCCGGCGATTCGGCCATCGCCACGGCAACCGCGCGATTGAGGCGTACCACCGCGGTCGGTTCCCATTCGAGCAGCAAGTCATAGAGGCGCACGATCGACGCCCAGTCCGTGCGTTCGGAACGAGGCGCCTTGACATGCACGGCACCGATGGATGCCTTCAACACGTAGGGACCGGGTCGACCGGTCCGCCGGGCCCGATCGAAGAGCGACAGTCCCATGGCCACCTTGGCGGCATCCCACCGCGATCGGTCCTGGTACTCGAGCGTGACCGGGATGCCGTCGACATCGACCCGCGCATCACGACGGGAATCCTGGAAATACATCATGGCGGCCAGAGCCAGGGGCTCGGGCTCGCTGGGGAGCAGATCGATCACCACTGCGATCAGTCGCAACGCCTCGTCGCACAGATCGACATTCACCAACTCCGTGCCTAGCGGAGACAGATAGCCGGCGTTGAACACGAGGTAGATCACGACAAGCACCGCAGCCAGGCGCTGGGGTAGCTCCGCCGGCGGCGGCACCCGGTAGGCGATGCCCGCCTGCCGGATCTTTCGCTTGGCCCGCACGATGCGCTGAGCCAGCGCCGTCGGCGAGATCAGGAAGGCCTTGGCCACCTCTTCAGTGGAGAGCCCGCCGAGCGAGCGCAGGGTGAGCGCCACCTGCGCCTCCAGGCTCAGCGCGGGATGGCAGCAGGTGAAGATGAGCCGCAGGCGGTCGTCGGCGATCGGCTCGGCATCCTCTCCGGTTCCCCAGGCAATAGCCAGTTCGCCCCACGCACGTTGACGCCGCTCGGACGCCGCCGTGCTCCGCAACCGGTCGACTACCTTGTGCCGTGCCGTGGTGACCAGCCAACCGGCGGGGTTGCCTGGCACACCGTTGACGGGCCAGGTCGTGGTGGCGGCCACCAAGGCATCCTGGAGGGCGTCCTCGGCCAGATCGAAATCCCCCACCACGCCGATCAGCCGAGCGAGCACCCGACCGCGGTCGACCCGGGAGAACGACTCGAGAGCCTCCTCCACCGGGTCGGAGCCGTGATCGGCTGACATGCGTTCCAGGACTACATTTCCGCGATGGGACGTACCTCGACGGAACCGAACTTGGCCGAGGGGATCATGGACGCGGCGTTGAGTGCCTGGTCAAGTGCCTCGCACTCGAGGATGTAATAGCCGGACATCCACTCCTTGGTTTCGGCGAACGGCCCATCGACCGTCAGCGTCTCCCCGTTGCGCACCCGGACGGTGGTGGCCGTCTCCGGTCCGTTGAGCGGATCGCCGGTGTGGGCAACCCCACGGGCGTCGAGCTGACTGCCGAACTCCGCGTATCCGGCCATCAGGTCGTCCCAACCGGGTCCGCCCGGCTGCGGATGGGTCTCGTCGTTGTGGATGATCAACATGTAGCGCACTGTGCTCTCCTTCACTAGATGACCAATTCCAAGGGGTCGTCAGTGGTCGTAGGCAACGAGTGAGCGCAGAACGGGCTGTTGGCTGTGGTGGTTGTGCCAGATGGCTGCAGTCA
>JADGOF010000058.1 GCA_017883105.1 Acidimicrobiales bacterium | reverse complement strand
CCCTGAAGACTTCGCAATCCTCAGAATCCCAGGTGGGAAGGGCACGTACGCGGATACGCGCCTATCGGGTCAGGCGGCCGCGTGAATGATCGGAGCTAGGATGACGAAGGTGCCACACGGTCCTCTTCAGCAATCCGAGTTCGAAGAGATCTACGCCAGAGTGCCTCGGCTCACCGTGGAGGTTGTCATCGTCTCCACCTCCGGCGTCATGCTGGCGCTCCGCCGGGAGGGACCGTGCGGTGGTCTGTGGCACATACCTGGCGGCACCGTGCGCTTCGGGGAGCCGTTGACCGATGCGGCGGAGAGAGTCGCAGAAGAGGAGCTGGGCGTCGAAGTTGTCATAGACGACCTCCTCGGATACATCGAGTACCCAAGCCACCTCAGCCTGGGATTCGACTGGCCGGTCGGGATCGCGTTCGGCGTTCACCTCACGCCACTGTCGGCTCGGCAGTTCCGGCCCGAAGCCGGGGCCGTGCAGTGGTTCTCCAGCCTCCCCGCCAACATGCACGAAGAGCAGAAGTACTTCCTGAGGGCCCGGTCCTTGACCGCCTGACCAGCGGTCAGCGGTCAGCGGTGGAAGCGGATCGTCGGCATGGCATCCGAGCTCGGATGGCTGACGTTGACTCGTCCCGGCCACCGACCGACGGATTGCCGCCGAGCGTCGGTTGGCAGCTCGGGCCATGCACGTGCGGCCGGGACCATGTACCCCCTAGGGTATATTCGGCTACGATGAACAGATGCCCCTTGGGGTATCTGTGACCTGAGCACGCCGGCCGAGTGTGGCCGCCGGCACGACCAAAGGGGATCCTTCTCGTGACACTGACTCCCAGCACGGACAGCACCGAGCCACCCACGGATGCGATCGGAGCGTCGAGCACAGGGCAGCCGGGACCACCCGAGCAAGGTGATCGCAGCGGAACCGAAAGCCTTCCCGCCGCGCGTCAGAGCCTGTTCGCCCGACTCGGGACGTGGACAGCGACCCACTTGCGCGTCGTCCTTCTCATCTGGCTACTGGTGCTCATGGTGTTCGGTGCCTTCGCCGTCCGGGTCGAGACCGCCCTGGCGGGCGCCGGATGGCAGGCGTCGAACAGCCAATCGGTGCAGGCTCGTGCGGTCATCGAACGCAGTTTCGCTGGCCTCGGTGCCACGGGGCTGCAGGTAGTGGTCGTCGACCACCATGGTCCGATCGCCTCCGACCCCGCGGCCCAGGCCGTCGTGGCCAAGGCCACCCGCATGCTCCGGGCCGACCCCCGGGTCTCGACGGTCGTGCCCCCACAAACAGGGGTATCCCTGTCCCGTGACGGCCGCACCGGGGTCCTCACCACCGGAGCCTCTGCCGATTCGAACGCGATGGTCAAGGCAGCCGACGCCTTGGCGACACCGTTGAGCCGGTTGTCCCAGTCGGGCATCTCGGTCACCCTGACCGGGGACAGCGCCCTGTGGGCCGACTTCAACAACGCCAACCGCTCGGCCATGCTCCGCTCCGAGTTGCTGTCCTGGCCGGTGACCATCGTGATCCTGATCATCGCCTTCGGGAGCCTGGTGGCCGCCGGGCTTCCCCTCCTTCTCACCATGGTGGGCCTGCTGGTGGCAGCCGGTTCGCTGGTGCTCACCACCCATGTCACCCCGGTCTCGATCTGGGCACTCAACTTCGCCCTGATGTTCGCGTTGGCTCTCGGAATCGACTACGCGCTGTTCCTCGTCATGCGCTTCCGGGCCGCCCTCGAGCGTCGAGGAGCCACGCCCGGAGACCACGCCGCGGTGGTGGCGTCGGTGGCGGAGACCCTCGACACCGCCGGCAAGGCCGTCGCTTTCAGTGCACTCACCGTGCTGGCGTCGCTCGCCGCCATCCTCCTCGTCCCGAGCCCGGCGTTCCGGAGCATGGCCCTTGGCATCATGCTGGCGGTAGTCGCCGTGCTCGCCGCCACGCTCACACTGCTGCCGGCCGTCCTCGGCCGCCTCGGCACGAGGATCAACGCCGGGGCCATCCGGTTCCGGCGCCATCACCGGCCCGAAAGCGAAGGGCAGCTCGACCGTGGCCTCCATGCCTGGGGCCGTTTCCTGTGGCGCCATCCGGTTCCAGCCGGGATGGCGGCACTCATGCTCCTCCTCCTCGCCGCCGCCCCGGTCATCGGTATGCGGACCAACATGCCGTCGATCACCATTGTGCCCCCCAGCGCCAACGCCAGAATCGGGTACGACCAGGTGACAAGCGCCTTCGGACCCGGTGCCCCCGGAACGCTCCAGGTGCTGGTGCCGGCCCGTCAACAGGATGCCGCACTCACCGCTCTCGCCCATACACCCGGGGTCGCAGAGACGGTTCCCGGGCCGTCCAGTTCCGGTTGGACCTTGAACCAGGTGGTGCCGACCACCGGCCCTTCGACCACGGCCACCGGGGCCACCATCGACCGCCTTCGCCAGGTGCTGCCCACGGGAAGCCTGGTGGGCGGTGCGGCGGCAGAGAACCATGACCTCCAGAAGTCACTCGCCTCGCACACGCCCCTCGTGCTCGGGCTGCTCGGCGTCCTCGGGTTCATCCTCCTGCTCATCGCCCTCGGAGCTCCTCTCATCGCCGCGCTTGGCGTGGTCATCACGGCGCTGTCGGTTGCCGGTGCATTCGGTATCGGGCGTCTCATCTTCCAGGATGGCTACCTGTCGGGCTTCCTCGGGTTCCAACCACAGGGATTCGTCGATGCCTGGGCGCCGCTGTTCTTCGGCGCAATGGTCTTCGGGGTCGCCATGGACTACACGCTGTTCATGCTGTCGGCGGCGAAGGAGCGCTACGAGACCCATGCCGATCCCGAGCATGCCATGATCGGCTCCATGCGGACTTCGGGGCGGGTCGTCCTCTCGGCCGCCGCGGTGATGATCGCCGTGTTCTTGACCTTTGCGCTGTCCGGTCCGCTCGCCCCCAAGGAGATGGGGGTCATCCTCGCCATCGCCGTGGCGCTGGATGCCATCGTGGTCCGCCTGGTCCTCCTGCCGGTGCTCCTACGGGTCGGTCGCCATCACAATTGGCACCAGCCGCGCTGGCTGGGACGGATCCTGCCGAAGGTGCGCTTCTCCCACTGACGCCGGTGAATCGCCTCAGGGTGGGTGCAACCTCACCGTTGCCCCATGGACCAAGGAACCTCTCCAGATGATCGCGCAACAGCGCTTGGGGCCTTGGTCGCGCAGCGACCGCGCGGATAGGCGGTCCTCAGGATGGAAGACCAGGTTCCCGAAGCCAACGAAGCCACTCAATGTCTCCCATCAGGTGCAGGCGCCGCCACAACACGGGATTGTCGTTCGACTGGCTTGCGTGACAGGCAATGGCGCGTGCCTGGGTTCGGCGATCGACAGGTAGGACGATGTCCACCTCGTCCTCGCTGCAGCCGACGAATGAGGTGGCAAATGAGGCGTTGAGGGACTCGGCGACCTCCGCGGGAATGGACCAGGCGAGTACGGGAATACCGAGACGCCCGCCAGCACATTGAGCGGCTTCGGTGGCGCGCTGATGATCCGGATGACCTGTGATCCCGCCCGCATCGAAAGCGAGAAGACCGTCAGCACCGACGGCCGACGCAAAACGGACAACCTCTTCAACCAGGACACCAAGATCGACGTCTGTCACACCACCATCGGGGTGGTCCAGAAGCAGTATCTTGGCGACTCCCAAGACATCGGCCGCGGCGCAGAACTCATCGGCACGAATCGCTCCAAGTTCGCCCTCAGTGCCATGCAGCGTGGAAGCTTCGCCGCGGGTGAAGCTGAGCACCGCAGTCGAGACTCCCTGACCAGACAGAGTATCGATGACGGCGCCCAATCCAAAGGACTCGTCGTCGGGGTGGGCACACACGGCAACCAGCGAACGGAGGCCAATCCCCGGAGGCGGTGTTCCATCGGCACCATCGGAGCCGTACCTCGACAGCCTCACGGCGAGGGCGCTGTCTCGGCTGTGGCGATGCTCCGGTTGCAATCCAATCTCGGTCCGATTCGCCTCATTCGCTGTCAGGCAATGATTCCAGGGCCGCAGTCAGTCGAGCGGCCGCGTCTTCAGCCAGTTCTTCAAGTGCCGGATCGTCCATAAGCGCTCGCGGATCGGCGATCGAGATCTCCGTCGCCTCGCCCTGCCCACGAAGCACCACGTTGCATGGGAGTAGCAGAGCAGAGGACGGGTCGATCTCCATCGCTCGGTGTGCCAGCGCCGGGTTGCATGCTCCGAGGATCTTGAGCGGCGGCCCCGAGACACCCAACTTCGCCTCGAATGTCGCAGCGACGTCGATCTCGGTCAGCACGCCGAATCCCTGTGCGGCCAGCGCCACGCGGACAGCCGACTCTGCCTGGTCGACGGGTCGATGCACCACCTTGTCGATTGATCGCACGGTCATTGTCAGCTCCTGTTCCGGACTCTCATCACGCGAGCTTCATGAACATCCTCTGGACCGCATCCATCGAATAGCCATCCGCTGCGGCTTCCCGGTGATGTTCGATGCAGTAGGTCACGCCCTTCGTCCGCGCACGAGGACATCGATTGCCGTCGCCGCGCCATCAGGTGTATCGACCGGCCGACGAACGCTCTCCGCCCGCTCGATCTCCAGTACTCCGCTGAGGTCTTGCGACACATCCGCCGGCCCGTAGAGAACAGCGAGGTCCTGCGGCCCGCCGTAGCCTCCGTTCAGGTTCAACAAGTCGTGGCCAACCACAAGCATCATTCCCCCGTGAGCCACCGAGTGCGCCAGTCGGGTGAAGATCGGGCTTCGAATCTCAGAGGGCAGGTGGAGATACATCACCACCACCAGGTCATAGCGGTTTGGAGGCTCCCAGCCAACCAGGTCACCGGGTACCCATTCGACGGCCACTCCCCGCTCCGTTGCCAGCCGGGCGGCCTTCTCCAGTGCGACCGACGAGAAGTCGATGCCAGTCACTTGCCATCCTTGCTCGGCGAGCCATATCGCATTGCGGCCTTCACCACACGCGACGTCCAAAGCCGTCCCCGGCTCGAGTCCGCCAACTTCCTCCACGAGGAAACCATTGGGGCCCGAACCCCAGACCAACTCACATCCCCGATAGCGGTCATCCCAGGCGCGACCGTCCATCACCGCCACGGCTCCATCCCAGCGGACGGGTCAGCCGGGCTACCGCTCGAAACACTGGCGGCACCGAGCACGACACTCAGGCCTCGTCCGACAGGACTCTGCGCAGACCGTGCGTACTCCATGGCCACTCCTCCTTTATACCCCGAGGGGTATCCTACACAAACAGAGCTGGAGCCTCGCGTATTCCCCAACGGCAACACGCAGCGATGGTCGACGGCCCGGATCCGCTCACGATCTCCCGGAATCGGCAATCCCCTCTGTGGGCAGACACGGGCCCGCGCGATCCACCCGGACCGCCCCTGCTTCTCACTCCGCAGCAATGGCCGCCAACACGTCGAGTTTCGCCGCCCGACGGGCGGGCCAGGAAGCGGCACCAAGGCCCAGCAGGGCGGCGATGGCCAGAAAGGTGACCAGACTGGCGAAGGGCACGACCAGGTCGGTGATCCCTTGTTGTTTCAGCGAGGAGGCGAACGCCACACCCAGGGCGGTCCCGATCAGGACGCCCACGATGGCACCGAACAGCGACAGGATCACGGCCTCCGACCGGATCATTGCCCGGACCTGGCGCCGCCTCATACCGATGGCCCGGAGCAGTCCGATCTCGTGGGTACGCTCGAAGACCGAAAGCATGAGCGTGTTCACGATGCCGATGAGGGCGATGAGAATGGCCAGGGCCAACAGCGCGTAGATCAGTCCGAGCAACTGGTTCACCTGCATCTGTTGGGTGTTCTCGAATTCGGCCCGAGTCTGGATCTTGAGATTGGCGTAGGCCGAGAGCCTGCCACCCACGGCAGCCGTTCCGGCCTTGCTGGCGCCACTGTCAGTACGGAGCAGGACGGCGACCGGCAAGGGATTGTTGAAATTGGAGAGGAAGAAGGAGTCGCCGGCAACGAAGCTGCCGCGCAGAGCATTGGCCTTGAAGATCCCGCCGATACGCATGGTCGAGCTCCCGGTCTCCGCGAACTTCACCGGCACGACAGAACCGACGGAGAGGTGGTCGGTGTTCGCCGTCGTCGTGTCGACGAGCAACTCCCCGGCCGCCAGCGCGGGCGCCCCTGATCCGGAATCCATTCGCAGGATGACCGTCTCCGACAGGTGATCGGGAGAGACGGCCGTCAAGGCCTTCAGCGAGTGTCGGAATTCGAACGTCCCGTTGTAGACGGTCGACACGGCAGTGACACCTGGCACATGTGCTGCCGCCGCGGCGACGGAACCGCTGAATCCAGCGGCGCCGGCGCCGGAATTGGTGATGATGTAGTCCGCGTTGACCGCATTGTCGACGCTGCTCGTCGCCGACTTGGAGACCGACGCGCCGAACACGGCGATCGTGGAGACGAGGGCGAGGCCGACCATGAGAGCAGAGGACGTCTGGGCAGTCCGGCGAGGGCTCCGCATCGAGTTCTCACGTCCCAACTTGCCCGAGATTCCGAGTATGCCGGCCAGTGGACGCCCGAGAACGCTCGCCATCGGGCGGGCCACCACGGGAGCGAGCATCCCGGCGCCGATGAAGACGGCGACTGCGCCCAGGCCCACCAACTGGATCGCCGGTTTGGTCAATCCGAGAGCAAGTACCGCGATGCCGAGCAGAGCGACGATGCTGCCGGCGTAGATCCGCCTGCGCATCGATTCCCTCTGGTCACCCCGGTGGTCACCAAGTGCCGCCACCGGCGGGATCTGCACGGCTCGACGGGCCGGGCTGATCGCAGACACCACCGTCACGCCGACGCCGACGGCGATAGCGGCAACGACGGTGCGGGTTTCGAAGACAAGTGGCCCCGAGGGCAGCGTGATTCCAAATCCCTTGAGCAGGGCCTCCAGGCCCATGGCCGCCAGCACGCCGAGCCCGAGGCCCACCAACGAGGCGACAAGCCCGACGATGGAGGCTTCGACCAGCACGGAACGGAACACCTGTCGTCGGCTCGCCCCCACGACCCGCAAGAGCGCAAGCTCGCGGGTGCGCTGACCGACGATGATGGAGAACGTGTTGAATATCGTGAATCCACCGACGAACAGAGAGATGAACGCAAAGACCAACAGCGCCGTCGAGAAGAACGACAGGGCCTGATTGATGGCGCTCGATTGTTCATTCGCCACAGTCTGGCCGGTGACCACCTCAACCCCGGGTGGGAGGATTTTGGCGATCGCGTGTTCCAGGCCCGCCTTGGCGGTCCCCGGTCGAGCGAGAACATCGATGGCGTTGTAGCGCCCAGTGAGCCCGAACAGATGCTGGGCGGTGGGTAGGTCGAACGCGGCAAGCGTCGCCCCGGCGAGATTGTCAGCTGTCCCGAATCTCACGATCCCGACAATGGTGAAGGTCTGCGGAGGCCCGGCGAGCAGGATCCGCACGTGCTGGCCCACTTCGAAGTGGTACTTGCGTGCGGTCCCCTCGTCCATCACCACCTGGTTCGGTGTCTTGGGGGCCGTGCCGGCGGCCAACTGGAGTGCCGAGAGCTGCGGGTTGGGATCGAACGACAGCCCGATAGTGGGTGCGCCTCCCGTGCTGATCGCCTTGCTAGTGGAGGAGACGAACTGTGCGTACCCACCGGCGGTTCCTTCGGCATAGGCCACGCCCGGGACAGCGCGAACATTGGCGAGGATCGACTGGGGGATCGGCTTTCGCACGGCACCGCCAGTCCCGTTGTCGGCAAAGGCCGCCTTGCCGCGAATCTCGAAATCGATGTTCTGGTAGATGTGCCCGAACAGGGTGGTGAAGGTGTTGTGCAGGGTGTCCGTCAGGACCAAGGTCCCCGAGACGAACGTCACGCCGAGCACAATGGCGAGTGCAGTCAGCACGAGCCTCAGTTTGTGGGCCAGGAGGCCCTTGACGGTGACTTTCCACATCTCAGCCGCTGAGCCTCTTCATCTGGTCGAGGACCGTTTCTGCGGAGGGAGAGTAGACCTCGCCGACGACCTGTCCATCGGCCAAGAAGACGACCCGGTCGGCAAATGCTGCTCCCCGGGCGTCGTGGGTGACCATGACGATGGACTGGCCGAACTCCGTCACCGACCGGCGCAGAAACGTGAGCATTTCGGTGGACGAGTTCGAGTCGAGATTGCCGGTTGGCTCGTCGGCAAAGATGAGATCGGGTCGACGGATGAGTGCCCGGGCACAGGCAACACGCTGTTGCTGGCCGCCGGACATTTCACTTGGACGGTGAGAGAGCCGATCACCGATCGCCAACTGGCCGACGAGGAACTCGAACCACTCCCGGTCAATCTTTGCACCCGCCAGATCGGCCGGAAGCGTGATGTTCTCGCCGGCCGTCAACGTGGGGACGAGGTTGAACGACTGGAAGACGAAGCCGATTCGGTCTCGGCGCATCTGGGTCAGGCCGGCGTCGTCCAGCAGCCCGATCTCCTCGTCTCCGATGAACGTGTGGCCGGATGTCGGGGTGTCCAATCCGGCCATGCAGTGCATGAGCGTCGACTTTCCCGAGCCCGATGGACCCATCACCGCGGTGAAGCGTCCACGCTCGAACTCGACGTTGATGCCGTCCAGCGCGTGGACCACGGCGTCGCCCATCCCATAGGTCTTGACGAGATCAACGGCGCGTGCTGCAGGAGGGGCAGGCGCTGCCTGCGCCTCGCTCGATGTCTGGTTGGTGACCACCATGCGAGCCCGCCCTTCGTCTGCCTTCGGGGATCGTTTTTCGAGCTTCCCAGCAGCCTCGCATATCCCCGGCCGGGGCCGCAGGCAGTCTCCGTTCGATGATGGGATCGCGTACCGGAGAGATTGTGGTGACGCGGTCCATCCCGGGCGGGACGCGGGCCTCCGAGTAGCGCGGCCTTGGCCGATCCGCTGCCCGATGACTTCCCTGGGTGGCGGATCCAGCCGCCACGCCGAAGTGGCCGCCTCGCGGTCCCCGAAAAGAACTATCCCCCGAACGATGCCGAGAGCTGGGCCCGCTGCCTACAGGATGTAGCCGGTGACGTCGAAGAAGGCCTGTGCATGGGGAACCGCGCCGCCGCCGCCCCAGACGATGGCGAGTTTGCCGGCGTTGCCGCCGGATCCGAAACCGACGGTCACCGAGTTCGAGATCGCGAAGCATCCGGCTCCGGCGTTGATGTTGGCCGTTGCCGGTGTGGCGGCCCCCGCGGGGAAGATGGTCGCCACCCCGAAACCGTTGAGCAGGGCACCGCTGACACCGGAGATGGCGAAGTTGCCCACGATACCGATGGCCTGCGCGGGGATTCCGTTGGTTCCGGCGATTGCCGACGAGGTGTGCACCGTCGCACCCGGTACCAGCGGCCCGGTGATCCCCCCCGTGCCGGCGACCGTGTTGATGACCCGCACCGGAGCGATCGGCACGATGCCGTTGGTCAGGGGAACCCACCTGTTGGCGGCGTACGAATAGTGGAGCGACCCGTCGCTGAGCACGATGAACTGACCCACCGAGGAGGCCGCGGGCAGGGTCGTCGTGCCGAAGGGTTCGATGAG
>JADGOF010000057.1 GCA_017883105.1 Acidimicrobiales bacterium | reverse complement strand
CTCCGGCCGGGAAGCCGGTGGTCTCCGCCGCCTCCTCGTAGGGAACCGCCCATGCCGGACAGGTGGCCGTGCCATCGTCGACCCACAGCCAGCTGCGGATACCCGGCACCCGGGCGCGCACGCCCTCGATGCGTTCGGTGAACACACCGTGGAAGATGACCGCCACCGTGTCGGCGTTCTCCCACAGGTAGACCAGCTCGTCGTCGGCGTACCGGTAGTTGGTGTTGATGGGGACCAGGCCGGCCTTGAAGCAGGCGAACTCCGACTCGAGGTACTCGTTGCCGTTGTAGAGATACAGGGCGACCTTGTCCTGGTTGGCCACGTGGGCACCCAGCAGCCAGCGGGCCAGGTTGTCGGCCCGTCGGTCGAGCTCGCCCCAGGTGACGGTGCGGCTTCCGTGGGTGAGCGCGGGGGCATCGGGCAGCTCGTCGGCCACAGCCTCCCATACGTCTGCGAAGTTCCATTTGCTCACGATCGACTCCTCATCCCCAGCCACGGTCAGTGACCCGACCACCCACCGGCAACGCATCCCCCGCGCCGAAGGCCAACCAGACCGGTGCAGCCTACGCTGGCCCCCGTGGACTTCGCACTGTCGGCCGACGACGACCCCCGACGGACCCCGCTGCGCGGGTGGCTCGAGGACCATCCGGTCCCGTCCGGCCGTGAACTGGCCGAACGCGGCCTGGTGGCCCCCCACTGGCCGCCTCCGTTCGGCCTGGGGGCCGACCCCACCCTCCAGCTGATCGTCGATGACGAGCTGCGCCACGCCGGGATCCGACGACCCGACAACACCATCGGGATCGGGTGGGCCGGGCCCACCATCCTCCATGCGGGCAGCGCCGAGCAGAAGGAGCGGTATCTCCTGCCCTTACTGGCCGGCGAGGAGATCTGGTGCCAGCTGTTCAGCGAGCCGGGGGCCGGGTCGGACCTGGCGTCATTGACCACCCGGGCCGACCTTGACGGGGACCAGTGGATCGTGCGTGGCCAGAAGGTGTGGACCTCGTATGCCCATACCGCCCAGTTCGGGATCCTGTTGGCCCGCACCGACCCCGAGTTGCCCGTGCACCAGGGGATCTCCTACTTCATCTGCCCGATGGACGCCCCCGGGGTGACGGTGCGCCCCCTGTTCGACATGACCGGCGCCCATACGTTCAACGAGGTCTTCCTCGACGAGGTCCGACTGCCGGCCGGCAGCCTGGTCGGGGTCCGTGGCCGCGGCTGGTCGCTGGCCAAGGTGACGCTGGGCAACGAGCGGGTATCCCTGTCCGGAGCCGGCTCCCTGTGGGGGATGGGGCCGGCGGCCAGCGACCTGGTCGACACGGTGAGACGATCCGGTGGGACCACCGATCCGTTGATGCGCCAACGCCTGGCGAGGGTGTGGGCGGAAGGGGAGATCCTCCGTCTCCTGCGGCTTCGCACCATCTCGGCGGCCGTGGCCGGGACGGTGCCCGGGCCCGAGGCGTCCGTGCGCAAGGCCCTGGCCGACGAGCACGGTCAGCACGTGATGGCCCTGGCCCGTGACCTGGCCGGGGCCCGGGGCATGTTGGCCGAGTCCGGGCCGAGTGCCGAGGGCGCCGATGCCTCCCCGTGGCCCGACGCACTGTGGAGCTACGGGTTCCTCTTCTCGCCGGCCCTGACCATCGGGGGCGGGACCGCCGAGGTGCAACGGAACATCATCGCCGAGCGCACTCTGGGCCTGCCCCACGACCCGGCGGCCTAGCCGGCGATGGGCCCGGCGTCCTCGTAACCCTGGCGCACGCCCTGGCCGGCCTGGCGGGCGAGCTGTTCGGGCTCGTACAGCATCCAGTAGGCGTTCCGGGCGTGCTTGCGGGCCCGGTTGACGCAGACCACCGCCAGCTGCCCGGGGTCCTCCTCCTCGTTCTCATGGACGAAGACCTCCAGAACGTGGGTGGAGGTCATCAGCTGGGCCAGCATGATCCCCTGGGAGGCCTCGTGGGCGCACACTTGGTCGATGGCGGCTTTGCCGGGCATCCCCAACGCCACCACGATCAGGCAGCCCTCCTGCTCGATCAGGCGCTTGCAGGCCACACCCAGGTCCTTGAACCCCGGCACGGTCCGCCGGACTACCTCGAAGGTCTCACCGAACCCGGGGCACGACTCCAGCTCGTCGACCGCCTCTGCGCCCATGTCGTAGCGGGCGAACATGGTGTCGACCACACCGATCCGATCCATGGGCGTGATCCTACCGGCCGGTCCCCGGCCGACGGCCTGGACCTGCCGGCGTTCCCTGCGCCCCCCGGTTCGACCCCACCCTCCCTGTCGATAAGACTCATCCCCGATGAGCACCGAACCGCCCTCCTCGCCGGTGGTCGATCCCTGGGTGGCCAGGGACGCCGCCGTGGTCTGGCACGGATTCACCCAGATGTCCACCTATCCCGACAGCACGCCGGTGATCGTGGACCGGGCCGAGGGCCGCGAGCTGATCGACGTCAACGGCACCCGGTACTTCGATGGCATCTCCTCGCTGTGGGTGACCACCTTGGGCCATCACGTCCCCGAGCTCGATGCCGCGGTCATCGACCAGCTGGGGAAGGTGGCCCACGCCACCCTGCTGGGAAACGGGAGCCGGGTGACGGTGGAGTTTGCCGAGGCGTTGGCTGCGGTGGTCCCGGTGGCCGATCCCCACGTGCTGTTCGGATCGGATGGGGCGGTGGCGGTCGAGCAGGCGCTGAAGGTGGCCTTCCAGTACTGGGTCAACCGAGGTGAGGCGGGCCACCACCAGTTCATCGCCCTGGGCGGTGCCTATCACGGTGACACGGTCGGCGCCCTGTCGGTCGGTGACGGCGGCTTCGGGACCACCCTGTTCGAACCCCTGCGCTTCCCTGTCATCCGCACCCCCGGCTATGCGTCGGCGGACTGGGCCGCCAAGATGGTGAGCTGCATCGAGGCCAACGCGGCCACGGTGGCTGCCGTGGTGATCGAGCCGCTGGTGCAGGGAGCCTCGGGCATGCTGATGGCCGACCCTGCCGATCTCGCCCTGGTCGGGGAGGCCTGTCGATCGTCGGGCGTGCTCCTCATCTGTGACGAAGTGGCCACCGGGTTCGGCCGGACCGGCAAACTGTTCGCCTCCGAGTGGGCCGGTCCGGACTTCCGTCCCGACCTGCTGTGCCTGGGCAAGGGGATCACCGGTGGCTACCTCCCCCTGTCGGCCACGGTGGCCTCGGGGGCGGTCTTCGAGGCGTTCAACGGGCCCGACCTCAGCGAGGCGACCTTCTACCACGGCCACTCCTACGGGGGGAACGCCCTGGGCTGCGCGGTGGCCCTCCGTCACCTGCAGCTGATGGACGAGTGGGACGTCCTGGCCAATGTCACGTCGGTGGCCGAGCGGTTGTCCTCCCGCCTGTCCGACACCGTCTTGGACCTCCCCGGTGTCGGCGCCATTCGCCAGCGGGGCCTGATGGCCGGGGTGGAGCTGGCGCCGCCCCCCGGGTCCACCCGCTGGGGCCGCCGGGTCTGTGCCGGGGCGGTCGGACGGGGAGTGGTGCTCCGACCGCTGGGGGACGTGGTCGTGATCATGCCTCCCCTCACCACCACCTGGGACGAGATCGACCGGGTGGTCGACGTGCTGGCCCGCTCCATCGAGACGGTGTGGGCGGAGGATGCGCGGTGACCGTGTCGGAGTCGTCGGACCACGCCGCGGTCTCCTCCCTCTCCAGCCCGGAGCCATCCCCCTGGTCGCACTGGGTGGACCAGTCCTGTCAGATGGTGGAAGCGGCCGGGCAGTGGCGCACCCCCCGCACCTTCGACGCCTTGGGGACGTCCGGACTCCTCGACGACAACCCGACCCCGGTCATCTCATTCGCCTCCAACGACTACCTGGGCCTGACGTCACACCCCGAGGTCATCGCCGCCGCCCATGAGGCCTTGGAGCGGTGGGGTTCGGGCTCGGGGGCGTCGCGGCTGGTGACGGGGTCACGGCCGGTCCACCGGGCACTCGAGTCCGAGCTGGCCTCGTGGAAAGGGAGCGACCAGGCCGTGGTCTTCTCCACCGGCTTCGCCGCCAACCTCTCGGTGCTGTCGGTATTCGGGTCCAAGGGCACCCGGGTGTTCTCCGACGAGTTGAACCACGCCTCGATCATCGACGGTTGCCGCATCGCCCGGTCGGAGGTGGTCGTCTACCCCCACGGCGATCTCGCCGCCCTCGACATCGCACTGGCCGGCGCCCCGGGACGGGCGATGATCGTCTCGGACACCGTGTTCTCCATGGACGGGGATGCGGTCGACGTCGACGGACTGCTCGACGTGGCCGCCCGCCACCGGGCCCTGGTCGTCCTGGACGAGGCCCACGCCGTCCTCGGCCCCGATCCGACCTTCCGGGCCGACGTGGACCTCCTGCGGGTGGGCACGCTGTCCAAGACCCTCGGGGCCCTGGGCGGTTTCGTGGCCGGTCCCCGCCGGTTCGTCGAGCTCCTGGTCAACCGGGCCCGTCCCTACATCTTCACCACCGCGCCCACACCGGCCGACGCCGCCGCAGCGCTGACCGCGGTCCGCATCGTGCGGTCGGCCGAAGGGAGGGCGCTCACCCGACGACTGGCCGACCTGGTGGGCCGGGTGGCGGCTCAGGTGGGCCGGGACGGCCATCCCTCCCCGATCATCCCGGTGGTCATCGGGGAGGAGGCCGACGCGGTGGCGGCATCGGGCGACCTGTTGGTCCAGGGGCTGTGGGTTCCGGCCATCCGGCCCCCGACCGTTCCTCCGGGCACGTCACGGCTGCGCGTCACCCTGTCGGCGATCCACACCGATGCCCAGGTGGACCGGTTGGTCCGTGCCCTGGCCGCCCTGGGGCTCGGCATGCCGGTGCGGGAGGAAGGTGGCCGTGCGTCCTGAGCGTCTGGTCCTGGTCTGCGGCACGGCCACGGAAGTGGGGAAGACCTGGGTGGGTGCCCGGCTGCTGCGCGAGTTCGTCGGCCGAGGCCACACGGTCGCCGCCCGCAAGCCGGCCCAGTCGTTCGACATCGACACCGACGGTGGCCGGCTGGGAGGGGCTACCGATGCGGAGGTGCTGGGGGCCGCCTCGGGTGAGCATCCGGGCACGGTGTGCCATTCGTTCCGCTGCTACCACCGGGCCATGGCCCCACCGATGGCCGCCGAGGCCCTGGGCCTCCCGGCGTTCACCGTGGCCGACCTGGTCGGCGAGATGGAGTGGCCGGTCGAGCCGGTCGACGTCGGGGTGGTGGAGATGGCCGGGGGTGTCCGTTCTCCCCAGGCGTCGGACGGGGACACCACCGACTTCGTGTCGGCCCTGGCCCCCGACACGGTGGTGCTGGTGGCGGACGCCGGACTAGGCACCATCAACAGCGTGCGCCTGTCGATGGACGCCCTGACCACGGTGACCGGTCGGGTGCCCAGCGTGCCCGTCGTGGTGGTCCTCGACCGGTTCGACGGTCGCCATGACCTCCATCGCCGCAACCGGGCCTGGTTGATCGACCGCCTCGGCTACGAGGTGGTGACCCTGCCCGGCGACGAGGCCCGCCTGGCCGATCTGGTCTGCAGCACCGGGTCCGTAGGCGCCGGCTAGCGGCGCCCCCGAGGTCAGGCGCCGAATCCGGCCGCGGCCACCACAGCCTTGCTGAAGGGCCGGACCAACTTCCGGAGTTCGGCGCACCCTTCGTCGCCCAACGCCTGGTACGCCGGCACGGCCAGCCGGTCGGTGGCATCCTCGATCTCCTGGCGGACAGCCACACCCTGCTCGCTGAGGGCGACCAGGGTGTCACCGGCGCCCACCGCCCCCGCCGGCTGGAGCCACCCCCGCCGGCGCAGTCGTTCGACGCCGGCTTCCCACTCCGGATCGGACCATCCCCGCGTGTCCCGGAGGAAATCCACGGGCACCTCACCGGAGGCGACGTGCATGACCAGGGCCTCCACCGGGCCGATGTCATAGGTGACCAACGCGGCGATGTGACCGTCACCCCGGAACTCCCGCAGCAGGGTCTGGGCGTGCCAGAGGACCAGGTGAGGGGGTTCGGGCCAGTCGAGACCGGCGTGCCCGGCGAACAGGGGGCGCCCTTCGATCCGCTGTCCGGCCCGTTCGGCGGCCCGGCGGGCCAGGGCGGCGGCCCGCTTCATCTCCGGCCCGTCGACGGCCTCACCCAGCATGCGCCGTAGTGCGGCGCCGGCCGCCTCGAGCCGGGCGTCGAGGACTAGGGACGGGGGGGCGACGTCCCACACGCCGGCCATGGCGTCTCGAACCAGTCGGGGGTGGAAGTTGAAGAAGGTGGCGATGACCGTGTCGGGTTCGACCGCTCCCATCGGGGCCGACCGGGAGGCGAAGTAGCCGGCATGGTTCCGGATGCCCAGCCGCTGGTAGGACACGGTCGCCTCGGGAGCGAAGTAGATCATCCCGTGCAGGGGCTCCACCGTTCGCCAGGTCTTTCGGGCAGTGAGGGCCGAGACGGGCGTCGGTGACGTGGTTGCAGGTGCCATGGCTCACGGTATCCCGAACCCGGCGCCGGTCACCGGCCCGGGGGATGACCATGGGGGAGAGGCCGTATAGTGCTGCAAAGGAGCAGTTGTCCCGACGCAAGTGGGGTCGAGGTCGGAAACGGGAGTCGGCGATGTTGAACGGTGTCTCGGGCATGATCGGCGAGACGGCGGTGGTGACGAAGAAGGTGTCCGACAGCCACCAGCCGGGCTCCGTGCTCACTCGGGGCGAGGAGTGGTACGCCGTCTCGCTGTTTCCAGGCACCACCATCGCCAAGGGGACCACGGTGGTGGTGGCCGACGTGGAACGCGGCCTGCTGGTGGTCTACCCGACCGATAAGACCTGAATCCGGAGGCCGGCGGAACGCGCCGGCCCGTCGGTGCCTACAGTGGGCAGGAGGAGGTGGTCCCCATGATCATCGGTTTAGCAGCGACATCCATCGGCGTCGCGGTAGTTGGCTTCGCCGTCTTCGCCCTCATCGTGGTCTTCTTGAAGTCGTGCCTCAAGGTGGTGCAACAGGGTTGTGTAGGGGTGGTCAAGCGGTTCGGTGAGTTCCGCACCATCTACCAGCCGGGCCTGCACGTCCTGATGCCCCTGGCCGACCGGATGGACAAGGTGGACATCCGCGAGTTTCCCCGTACCGGCGACCAGCAGGCGGTCATTACCCAGGACAACGTCTCGTTGTGGGTCAGTGCCACCATCTTCTGTCAGGTCACCGATGTGAAGTTGGCCCTGTTCGAGGTCAACGACTTCGGCCTGGCCATCGACCAGATGGCCCGCACCGCATTGCGGGCGGTGTTCGGCGAGCTGACCCTCGACCAGTCCTTGTCCGAGCGGGAGACCATCAACACCAAGATGCAGGACCACATGGCCGAGGCCACCCTCAAGTGGGGCGTGCGCCTGAACCGGATCGAGATTCTCGACATCACCCCGCCCACCAACGTGCTCCAGGCCATGTCGGAGCAGAAGGAGGCGGAGCAGCACAAGCGCGCCGCCATCTTGAAGTCCGAGGGTGAGCAGCAGGCAGCCATCAACAGTGCCCAGGGACGCAAGCAGGCCAACGTGCTCGAGGCCGAGGGCCAGAAGCAGGCGGCCATCCTGGGCGCGGAGGCCCAGAAACAGGCGCTTGAGCTTCGGGCCGACGGCGAGAAGCGCGCCACCCAGTTGCGGGGCGAGGGGGAGGCGGCTGCCCTCGGAGCCATCGACGCCGCGGTGATCAAGCCGAACACCCTGGCCGTCATGCAGCTGCGGGCTTTACAGGCGGTGGCGACGGCGCCCAACGCCAAGGTGGTGGTTCCCTACGAGGCAGCCGGTCTGGTGGGGGCGGCCCAGGTGCTGGTCGACGCTATGAAGGACGCCGGAAGTTCGGACGGCGCCACTCCGGCCAGCAATGGGAACGCCCAGGCTGCACAGTCCACGCCCTGAGGCGACACGGGGCACGGTCGATGCCGTGCCGCTACTTCATCTCGACTTCGTCGAGATAGATGTCGCTCCAGTGGGTGAAGACCTCGTCGGGCAGTTTGAGGCAGTGGGTCGGGGCCAGGGCCTCGACGAAGGCGCGGTCGTGGCTGACCACCACGATGGTGCCTGGCCATTTGCTGAGCATGGTGCCGACCGCCTCGATGGAGGACGGGTCGAGGTTGTTGGTGGGCTCGTCGAGGAGCAGCACGTTGGCCCGTCCGGCGGCCAGCATGGCCAGGCCCAACTTGGCCCGTTCGCCTCCCGACAGGGTCTTGGGCATCTGGTGGGCGGCCTTTCCAGCCAGGCCGAACATCCCGAGCAGGGCACGGCGCTCGGTCTCCTGGACGAGGATGGTGTCGTCGATGTTCTCGAGCACGGTGACCTCGAGGTTGACCTGCTCGTGCTCCTGGGCGAAGTAGCCGAGGGTCACATTGGTCCCCAGCACGACGTCCCCGGTGGTCGGCTCCTGCACTCCGGCCAGGCAGCGCAGCAGACTCGACTTGCCGGCCCCATTGCGGCCGATGATCACCACCCGGTCGCCCCGCCGGCAGTGGAAATCGACCTGGCTGAGCACGGTGCTCTGGCCGTAGCGGACACTGAGATCGTTGACCCTCAGGGGGACGTCCCCCGATCGCTGGGGCACGGGAAGCCGGAACGTGCTCTTCTTCTCGCGTTTGTGGACTTCGGTCTTGGACGACTCGAGGCGTTGCACCCGCTTGTCGAGCGACTTGGCGATGCGGGCACGGCGGTTGGTGCTGCCTCGCATGGAATCGGCCAGGGTGGAGAGTCGTTTGATCTCTCGGCCCTCCAGCAGCGAGGAGCGCTCCCGCTGGCTCTGGTCGGCTTCGAGCTGCACCAGGAATGACGAGTAGGTGCCCTTGAATTCGTGCAGCCGACCGTCGGAAAGATGGAGCACCTTGTTGATGGACCGGTCGAGCAGCTTGAGGTCGTGGGATACCACCAGGATGGCCCCCGGAAAGCTCTCCAACTCCTCCATCAACCAGCGCTTGGCGGGCAGGTCAAGATGGTTGGTGGGTTCGTCGAGCACCATGGTGTCCGGGCCCTGGAAGAGGATGCGGATCAGGTCGACCCGTCGGCGCTGCCCCCCGGAGAGGCTGTCGATGTCGTCGAGAAGGAGCTCTTGGCGGAGGCCGAGCCCGTCGGCCAACCGGGCCATGGTCGACTCGGCTTCGTAGCCCCCGTTCTCCCGAAACTGCTCCTCGAGGTCGGAGAACAGTTCGATGTTCTCGCCACTCGGATCCTTGGACATCTGGGTCCTGGCCTTGTTGAGGGCGTCGTCGAGGACGTCGAGGCCGCGACCGGACAGCACATGGGAGAACCCGTTGGGCTCGAGCCCGAGCCCGTGGGGGATGGGGACCTGGGGCAGGTAGCTGAAGGTGCCACGGATGCGGGCATTGCCAGTGGACCGGACGTTGCGACCCGGCTCGTCGATGACCACCGAGATGAAGGTCGACTTTCCGGTGCCGTTGCGGCCGACCAGGCCGACCTTCTCGCCTGCCCCGACCACGAACGAGGCTTCACGGAGCAGTGTCCGGTCACCGATTTCGATAGTGAGGGAGGAGCCGACGATCATCAGAGGGTGGGGTGACCTCGC
>JADGOF010000484.1 GCA_017883105.1 Acidimicrobiales bacterium | reverse complement strand
GCTGTCGGGGGACCGTGAAGCGGCCAAGGCGCTGGCCGACCGGGACGAAGTGGTCGACACCATCTATCACGACATCGAGGAGCTGACCCTCCAGCAGCTGACCGTGGCCGGCATCACCTCACCCAGCGATCTGCGCTACCTGGTGACGGTGATCAGGATGCTGCCCGACCTCGAGCGGAACGGCGATCTGGCCGAGCACGTTGCCCGGCGGGCTGCCCGCGGGTTGGGCTCCGAGCTGACCGCGCGCAGCCGGGGCCTGGTCGAGCGCATGGGGGAAGTGGCCATCCACATGTGGCGGGTCACCACCGATGCCTTCGCCGAACGTCAGCCCATGGGGGCCTCGGTGGTGGATGCGCTGGATGACGAGATGGACGATCTCCATGTCAGCCTGACGGTGGAGGTGGTCGCCGGAACCATGCCACTTCCGGTCGCGGTGGAGCTGGCCATGATCGCCCGTTTCTACGAACGCTTCGGTGACCACGCCGTGAACCTCGCCAAACGGGTCGCCCTGTTGGCCCCCAGCATCACGCCTTCCACCTGACCCCGGCGGTCGGAGGCGACCCGCCGGGGTGACGCCGATCAGGCCACGACACCCCGGGCGATCAGCGCTTCGGCGATCTGCACGGCGTTGAGCGCGGCACCCTTCCGAAGATTGTCCCCACTGACGAAGAGGGACAGCGCGTGCTCCGCACCCTCGGCCCCCCGGATGCGACCGACAAGCGAGAGATCGCAGCCCGTCGCGTGCAGGGGGGTGGGCACGTCGGAGAGCTGCACCCCGGGCGCGTCATCCAGGAGATCCGTCGCCTGCTCCGGGGAGAGGGGGCGGTCGAACTCGGCGAGCAGGGCCAGCGAGTGACCGGTGAAGACCGGCACCCGCACACAGGTGCAGACCACCGCCAACCCGGGAATGCCCAGGATCTTCCGGCTCTCGTCACGGAACTTCTGTTCCTCGTTGGTCTCCCCCGATCCGTCGCCGGCCAGCGAACCGGCCAGCGGGATCACGTTGTGGGCGATGGTGTCGGGAAAGGTGGAGGCGGCCGGGAACTCGACGGCCCGGCCGTCGAAGGCGAGGCCGGCGGCCCCGGCCACCGTCTTGAGGAGCTGACCTTCGAGCTCGGCCACGCCCGCCAGCCCGGAGCCGGAGACCGCCTGGTAGGTGGCCACCACCAGGCGTCGGAGGCCGGCCGCGTCATCTAGGGGCTTGAGCACCGGCATGGCCACCATGGTGGTGCAGTTGGGGTTGGCCACGATGCCCTTGGGGATGGAGACGAGCGCGGCGGCGTTGACCTCGGGGACAACCAGGGGGACTTCGGGGTCCATGCGCCAGGCCGACGAGTTGTCGACCACGATGGCACCGGCCGATGCAAAACGGGGGGCCAGTCGGCGTGAGGCGGTGGCCCCGCTGGAGAACAGGGCGATGTCCACACCGACCAGGTCGGCCGTCGTCGCATCCTCGACCACCACCTCGTCACCGCGGAATGCCAGGCGTCGGCCCGCCGAGCGCTCCGACGCAAAGAACCGCAGGCCATCGAGGGGGAAGTCGCGCTCGTCCAGGATCGACCGAATGACGGTCCCCACCTGTCCGGTTGCACCCACAACAGCCACTCGCATGGCAGTCAGTCTACGAGGGGTGGGACGGCCCTTCCGCCAGCGTCACCGCGATTGTCTGTGGGGGCCAGCCTCACAGTCAGGCCAGCTCGAATGCGGCGTGCAGGGCACGCATTGCCTCTTCGGCCGCCGAGGCCCGCACCATGCAGGAGATGCGGATGGTCGACGTGGAGATCATCTCGATGTTGATACCGGCGGCGGCCAGCGTCTCGAAGGTCAGAGCGGTGACCCCCGGATGGGTCTTCATGCCGGCTCCGACCAACGAGACCCGGGCCACGTCGTCGTCGCTGTTGTAGCCGGTGGCCCCCAGCTCGGGGACCAGTGCCTCGCATACCTCGGCGCTCATCGCCAGGTCGTAGCCCGGCACGGTGAAGGAGATGTCGGTGGTCCCGTGGAGGGACGTGTTCTGGACAATCATGTCCACGTTGACGTTGCGGTCGGCCAGGCCTCGGAAGAGGCGGGCGGCTAGGCCTGGACGGTCGGGCACCCCGGTAACGGTGAGCTTGGCTTCCGAGGCATCGTGGGTCACCGCAGTGACGATTGCTTGCTCCATGGACTCTTCCTCCTCGTCGATCCACGTGCCCGGCTCCCATGTGAAGCTGGACCGCACATGCAGGGCAACCTGGTGGTTGCGGGCGAATTCCACCGATCGCAGCGTCAGTACCCGGCCGCCGGTGGCGGAGATCTCGAGCATCTCCTCGTAACTGACACGGGCCAGTTTGCGGGCCTCGGGCACGATGCGGGGGTCCGCGGTGAAGACACCGGGAACATCGGTGTAGATCTCGCAGACGTCGGCGGCAAGTACCGCGGCCAACGCCACCGCCGTGGTATCCGATCCGCCCCGACCCATGGTGGTCACGTTCCGCTCGACGGACATCCCCTGAAACCCGGCGACCACCGGCACGCC
>JADGOF010000056.1 GCA_017883105.1 Acidimicrobiales bacterium | reverse complement strand
CCGGACAGTTTCAGAACGATGCGCTGTTGTCGACCCACCGCTGCCTCAGTCGCCGACGACGACCTGGGCGAATTGCGTCACCGTGGCCGAGCCGAGGAGCTTGGCGATGGTCTGCTTCTCATCCTTGATGAAGGCCTGGTCGAGGAGCACCCGCTCCTTGTACCAGCCGCCGAGGCGACCTTCGACGATCTTGGGCAGAGCGGCGTCAGGCTTGCCTTCGTTGCGGGCGATGTTCTCGACCGTCTCGCGTTCGGCGGCCACTTCCTCCTCGGGGACGTCGTCCCGAGAGATGTACGCCGGTCGGGCGAAGGCGATGTGGGCGGCGATGTCATGGGCCAACTCCACCGTTCCACCGGCCACCGCCACTACCACGGCGTTCACGCCACGGCCGGCCTGGAGATGCAGGTAGGAGTCGACCGCACCGTCGGCCGGGGCCTCGATCCGGACGACCTTGCCGATGGAGATGTTCTCCTTCAGGGTGATCTTCATCTTGTCCAGCAAGTCGGCGCGCTCATTGACCGCCGACTCACCCTTGGCGGCCACCAGATCGGCCAGCAAGGTGACGAAGGCCACGAATTCGTCGGACTTGGCCACGAAGTCGGTCTCTGATCGCAGCTGCACGATGGACACCGCGTTGTCGGCGCGGCCGATGGCCACCGACCCCTCGGATGCCTCGCGGTCGGTGCGCTTGGCCTGACTGGCCAGGCCCTGCTCACGGAGCCACTTCATCGACTGGTCCAGATCGCCGGCGTTCGCTTCGAGCGCACGCTTGGCGTCGAGCATGCCCACACCGGAGATCTGGCGGAGCTTCTGGACATCCTTGGCGGAAAAGGCGGCCAAGACTAGACCTCCTCGGTCGGAGCCGTCGGGCTGATTTCCGCTGTTCCGGTGCTGGTGGCCTCGGCTTCCGCCACGACGGTCTGAGCCGGTGCCTCAGGGGCTGACTCGGTTGCCGGTGCCGGTGCAGCAACAGCAGCAGGAGCGGGAGGCGGGGGCGAGATTGGGGCACCCGTCGACGGGGCGGCAGGCGCAGGGGGGGGCACCGGGGCAGGGGCCGCAGCGGGGGCCGGACGCTGCTGGGCGATGAAGCGACCCTCGACCACGGCGTCGGCAACCACGCGGCACAAGAGGGCGCCCGAACGGATGGCGTCGTCGTTCCCCGGGATCACATGGGTGATCACGTCGGGGTCACAGTTGGTGTCGACGACCGCTACCACCGGCAGGCCGAGCTTGTTGGCCTCGGTGACCGCGATGTGCTCTTTGTTGGTGTCGATCACGAAGATGGCGTCGGGAAGGCGGTCGAGGCCGCGGATGCCGCCCAGGTTGCGCTGCAACTTCTCGAGCTCACGCGTGTGGCGGAGAGCCTCCTTTTTGGGCATGGCCTCGAAGTCGCCGGCCTTCTGCATGGCCTCGAACTCCTTCATGCGCTTCACCCGGGTGGAGACGGTCTGGAAGTTGGTCAGCATGCCGCCCAGCCAGCGCTCGTTCACATAGGGCATCCCGCATGCATCGGCATAGATGGCCACCGGGCCCTGCGTCTGCTTCTTCGTGCCCACGAAGAGGACGGTGCCGCCGCCGGCCACCAGGTCACGGATGTAACCGTAGGACTCCTCGATACCCTTCATCGTCTGACGAAGGTCGATCAGGTAGATGCCGTTGCGCTCCCCAATGATGAACCTGCGCATCTTGGGGTTCCAACGACGGGTCTGGTGCCCGAAATGCACACCTGCGCCCAGCAATTGCTTCATCGTGACGACGGCCATATGACTGCTCCTTGCAACGGTTGTTCTCCCCCGACCACAACACCCCCTGAAGGGCGACCGTGGACGCGGCCGGGTGCGAAGTAGATCCCGCATGAATGCCCCACCGGTTGGCGAGGCGCCTCCATCGTAGTGCCCCTGGACCCGTACGCTCCACTCGGAAGCATTCCGGCGGAAGAACGGGGCTCTAGCGAGCGGCGGAGGTCGACACCTGCTTGGTGGGCGCCGACCCACCATTGTCGGGCCGCCTCCCGGTTCCTTCCGGGCGATCGGCAAGCTTGGCCCGCAGCTGGAGGACCGCCTTGGTGTGGATCTGGCACACCCGGCTCTCGGTGACGCCCAGGATCTCCCCGATCTCCGCCAGGGTCAGGCCTTCGTAGTAGTAGAGCGTGAGCACCGTCTTCTCACGGGACGCCATCTGGCTGACCGCATGGACCAGTGCCTCCTTGGTCTCTTTGACCTCGAAGGTGTCCATCGGCCCGGCGGTGCTGTCTGGAAGGGTCTCCCCCAGCGTGGACCGGTCCGACCGGTCGCCGCCCCGGAACACCTCGTCGAGGGCGACCACGCCCACGAAGGAGATCTTGCGGAGGGCGGTCTGGAACTCTGCATCGGTCATCTCGAGGTCAGCGGCCACCTCGGCGTCGGTGGGCGTCCGGTGCAGGGTGGACTCGAGCTTCGAATAGGACTGCTCCACCGCCCGGGCTTTGGCCCGCACCGACCTCGGCACCCAGTCAATGGACCGGAGCTCGTCGATGATCGCCCCTTTGATGCGAGGGATGGCGTAGGTCTCGAACTTGATCTTGCGGGCCGGCTCGAACCGTTCGATGGCGTCGATCAACCCGATGATCCCGTAACTGGCCAAGTCGGCCTCGTCGACGTGGCGCGGCAGTCCCACCGACACTCGGCCGGCCACGTACTTGACCACCGGCGCGTAGTGGACAATCAGCTGATCACGGAGCGCACGGGTTCCCGTCTTCTTATATTCGGCCCACAGCCTGTCGATGCCGTGTCCCACCGTGTCCAGTTGCGTCGCCAATTGTCCCCTTAGGCCCGTGGATGCGTTCCCGAATACACCGTAAGCAGGCGCTCCTTGCTCACATGAGTGTAGACCTGTGTGGTCTGGAGGCTTGCATGCCCCAACAGTTCCTGCACGACACGCAGGTCGGCTCCCCCGTCGAGGAGGTGGGTGGCGAAGGTGTGGCGCAGGGCGTGGGGGTGGGTCGGGACCGGCGAACGGCGGTCGAGCAGCCTGCGGACGTCGCGGGGGCCCAGCCGGTTTCCCCGGAGGTTGTAGAAGAGCGCGGCGGACGGGCTGGCTTCGGTGGCCATGTCCCCACGAGGTCCGTGCAACCAGGCCCGGAGCGACTCGGCACACCGCGCGTGGATCAGCACCTGGCGTTCCTTGGAGCCTTTGCCCGTGACGGTGACCACCCGTCGGGCCAGATCCACGTCGTCGACATCGAGGCTGCACAGTTCGGCCACCCGCATGCCGCTCCCATAGAGCAGTTCCAGCACTGCATCGTCCCGACAGGCCACATCGGGTCGTGTGCCGGCGCTCCCGGCCGCCTCGGGCTCGGGCTCGAGCAGTTGGTGCAGTTCCGCGTGCCCGAGCACCCGGGGCAGACGGGAGTCCGGTGACGGCGCAGAGAGGCGGCCCGAGGGATCCGTGGTGATCAGACCCCGGCGGGCGCACCACTGGAAGTAGGACCGGAGCGATGCCGCGGTCCGGGAGATAGTTGCCTTGGAGTACCGGCGGGTGGCCATGAAGGCCAGATAGCGACGCAACAAGATCCGGTCGACGTCACCGGGGCCTTGCGCCCCACCCCTCCCGGCCCATTCGGCGAACCGCTCGGTATCCGAGGAGTACGCCCGGATCGACGCCGGAGACAGGCCTCCGACGGACCGTCGGAACGCTTCGATCTCCCAGGGCACAAGGAAACAGTACCGGCACGGCTGCGCACAGCCGGGCATCTCCTCTCGGACTGCCGGTGCGGAGCAAGCAGCACATCCCCCGGCAAGCGGGCCCGAGGGCTATCGTCTGGGCGTCACATGGCGATGGTCGTCGTTCCGGCCGATCGCCACCGGCATCGGTGTTGTGAACAGCTGTGTTGGCGTGGCCGACGGCTTCGTGTCTTCGGCCACCGTTCCTAAGACCCTCAGCGGATAGGTGATGGTGCCGGTGACCAGCGATTCCGCCAGTCGATGAGCTTGGCTGTGAGCAGGAACACGATGGCCAGCGTGAGCTGAGCGAGGCGGTGGTTGCTCTTGCGGTCCGTATTCCTGCGGAGCTGACCGTAGTTCGAGAGCCAGGAGTTGGTCCGTTCCACTGGCCAGCGCAGTCCCATCGGCAGGGACTTCTTCGCCTCGGAGGAACCCCTCTTCCGCTTCTTGGCGATGACGGCGTCATCGATGTTGCGCTCGGCAAGGCGCTCCCGTGTGACGTCGGAGTCGTAGCCACGGTCGAGCCAGAGGGTCTCGACATCGCTGAGCAGTCCTCGGTCTCCTGCGTCGTCCAGGGTGGGGACGAGCATCACCGAGTCGTTGCGGTTCGCACCGTCGATTGCCCATCCGAACGGGATGCCGTTCAGGTCGGTGAGGATCGACCACTTCCATCCGAGTTTGTCCCGGTCGGTCGGGTTCTTGCCCGTTCCCTCACCTCCACAAGGGCTTTTGTGCAAGGAGCCATCGACCGACACGTCGGAGAGATCAAGGCCGATGACCTTGTCGTAGGCGTGTAACGCCTCTCGCATCAAGGCGTCGAACACCCCTGCTGTGATCCACTCGTCTCGCCGCGATCGCATCGTGGTGTCCGACACCTTGTGTCCGGTGAGGCGTTCTGCGTCCTCCCACGAGCAGCCGGTGACCAGGCGGACCAGCATGCCGTCGAAGCAGTCGCGGTCCGAAGCCCTTGGTCGGTGACAGCCTCCTCGCGAGGCAACAGGGTCGAGCAGGCGGCCGCCTGAGGCGTCTTCCTCTTTGCCCGACGCTCCGAGCTGCCCTTCGGCGCCGAGCTGGCCGAAGGTGCTCCAGCCTCGGTACGCCTGTAGCAGGGCAAAAGCCCTGGTCAAGCTACAGAAACGAGAGAGCAGATGGGCAAGAGCCTGAACGACATAGAGGTGGGAGACAGGGTGGTCTCCATGGGCGCCAAGAAGTTCGACAGCGTGTTTGAGTGCACGGGCGTCAGCAAGGATGGCGAGCACGTCGTGTGCGCGCTGTTCGCGAGCGGGCAGTTCTGGCCGATGGCGCCGGGACAGGCGGCGTGCACGACGATCGAGGTGCTGGCATGAGTAAGGCACTCGAAAAGAAGCGCAATCACGCGGGCGGGCTGGGAGGCAAGGTCGGCGCCGCAATCGTGCAGGAGTTTCTGCAGGGCGAGCCGGGCACCGTCAAGGAGATCGCCGCACGGGTCGGGTGCTGTACAGGACGTGTGTCTGAAGTAATCCGGCACTCTGACGGGGCAATCGTACGCAGCGCCGACGGCACGTACAAGGTTTGCAACGCTACGGCACGCAAGCAACTGCAGAAGCTGGCCGGCGAGGCGGCGTCGTGAGTAAAGGCTTGAGGAGCCAGCTGTACCGAGCGGCACGTGACATGGGCAACGTGCAAGCGGCGACAGGCAAGCAGGGCGTCGTCAAGGGCAGCGCCAAGCGCTACGCCCGCAGGTGCGTCTACCGGAAGACCAACCAGCTCTGCAGCCACAGGCTGTGCAAGGCGCTCGGGCTCTGGTGACGACCGACGCCGAGGCGCTGGAGCTGCTGGCCGACCTGCTGTCCGACCTCGGGCTGGACGCCCGGGCGCCGACGGAGCTGACGCTGGTCGTGCGGGACGCGGGCGGCGCCGAGTGGGAGCTGCGGCTGGTGAGCTGGACGCTGTAAGCGACGTGCGGAAGGGCCGCGCCTACGGGGTGCGGCCCTTCTATGCCACCAGTCTTGCCTTCTTCTTCTTGGACCTTATGAAGTAGAACCAGCGCACACTGTCCGCCCTGTCCTCGAAGCGTTCTAGGTTCCACCCCTGCTCTGCGTACCTATTCAGGGTATCTTCGACGGCCTTTAGCTCGGACCTGCCGCCGAGGTCCATAAGGTCGAGTGCATAGATCTTGTACTCATTCACAGCTTCCCTTTCGACTGACGCTGGGCTGAATGCCCCTGGCTACGTGGGATAGGAGAACCGTTTCCACTTCTCAGGACACACGGCTAGACGACGCCGTGATGCATGAGCTGAGCGGTGACTGCAGGTCCTGCCTGGGTGACGTTGGCCCTCAGGTAGTCCTCGTCGGCGGGGTCGTCAAGAAGGGCGATCCCTGTCTTCCACTGCTCGTCGGTGAAGGTCATGGGATGAGCTTCGGGCGGACGACATTGAGCCTCTGATGGATGCGCCTGCGCTCCTCACGATCCAGTCCGAAGCGGTCCAGCTCAGATTGAAGGCGGTAGTACTCCTCGAAGCTGGTCTTGAGGCGTTCGCGGGTCTCGAAGTGCATGTGGCTCTCCTAGCGTTGATCCTCTCAGGCTACGACGCCGGGCCTGATGAGCGGTGGATATGTGATAGGTACTACATTCAGGCGGTTCGCGGGTTCGAACTGCATGGGGCCTTCGGCCCCGGCACCGTTGGCTCCCGACCACACGCCCGGTGCAGATGACTGGCCGCTTCCGGTCTCGACCGTGCCAATGGCGGCGAGCGCCGACCAGGGGAGGCCCGAACAGCTCGACGCCGCTTGCTGGTAGAGGGTGACCCACGCCGACGGAATGGCCGGTCCGGGTTGCACGCCATGGGACCCGGGCGCTCCGCCAGCACCCTCGGATCCCGAGGACGCTCCCGCCACCCCGGCTGTTCCCTGGCCCAGGACGGCAGCGGCAATGACGATCAGGCCCACGACCATTCCCACGACACAGATGACGATGGCGGCGACCACTTTGCCCACAGCCCGCACCTCCGTACCGGCTCGCTTGACGGTGTGAGCAGACCGCTCAGAAGCGCTACCGCCGGCACCCGATCGGTGTGAGTCGGACCATCTGTCGATCTCCTGTGCTGCGGCCGTATTCAGTCCAGCACCGTCGGAGTGTGAAATCGATACCCTCTGGTGACCCTCGCCGACGAGATCGACGATCGGGCTCAGCGATCGACATAGTGGTCCCCGAGGACTCGGAGGATCGTCTCGCACTCCTCCACACAGGACCGGATGATGTCGGCCACCGGTCTGCTCTCGTCGATGCGCCCGGCCACTTGGCCACCGAGGGCGATCCCGGCGCTCAGGTCACCGCCGAAGTAGACATCGCGCACACTACCGAATTCGGCCATGGCATTGTGCTCGTGATCGAACTCGAGGTCCTCAGTGCGCGGTGTCCTCAGCGCCCGGAGTGCCGGTGATGCGTGTTGGTTCAAGAACACCGTGTCGGTCTCTGCGGCAGCGATGATGGCTCGTTTCCAATTGTCGTGGACCGGTGATTCGAGCGAGGAGACCATCACCGTTCCCAACTGCACGCCCTCCGCCCCCAGGGCCAGTGCCGCGGCCAGGGTTTGGCCGTCGAGGAAGCCACCGGCGGCGATCACCGGGAGGTCGAAGGCCTTGGTCACTGCCGGGAGGAGGACCATGGTCGACACGGGACGGGGATTCTTGAATCCACCGCCCTCACCTCCTTCGACGATCAGACCGTCCACGCCGGCGGTCACCGCCTTCTCCGCGGCCCTCAGGGTGGGAACGACGTGGAAGACCGTCAGGCCCGCATCCTTCAGCTGTGCGGTGAAGCGGGTCGGGCTGCCGGCCGATGTGGTGACGAAGGTGACCCCCTGGCCGATCACGAAGTCCACGATGGCTGTGGGATCCGCCACGAACGCCTGGGCGATGTTGACGCCGAACGGTTTGTCGGTGAGGTCCTTCATCTTGGCGATCTCGTCCCGGATGGCGTCGAGCTCCCCGGACGAGGTCTCGATGATGCCCATGGCCCCGGCGTTGGAAACCGCGGAGGCCAGTTGCGAGCGGGCGATCCACCCCATGGGGGCCTGGACGATGGGGATCTCCACCCCGAGGAGCTCGGTCACACGGTTGGTCAACACTCCGGAATCTTGACACGGGTGCCTGTCCCCATAGAGTCCCGGGAAGTGTGGCTGTTACTTCGTCGGCCGACGAAGGACGAAATGGGCCTTGATCGAGTCTTCGGTGGGCAGGTCGCCGACTTCGTTGGACTCTTCGAGGAGGGTGAACTCCGTTGCCAGCGCGGCCCTGATGAGCGGGAGGGGCACCCCGAGCTCACCGATCTGTTCGTGGTGCAGCTCGTAGCGGGAGTCACCCTGGTGCTCGAAGACCCGGATGTCCCACAGTGAGATGCCATGGGAGCTCGCATCTTCGGCGAACTCCACGTCGATGATGGCGGTCCCCTCATCGAAGTCGTAGACCCACGGTGGTTCGTCGCCCAGCCGACGGAGTTCGCCGACCGTGTTGACGTCGAAGATGAAGAGGCCCCCGTCGGCGAGGTGCTCGTGGACGGCGGCGAACATCGACCGCCAATCGCCGAAGTCCATCAGATGGTTGAGGCTGTCGAACACGCAGATCACCACGTCGAACCGCTCACCCAGTGAGAACGAGGCCATGTCCCCCTCTACTAACCGGGCGTCGGGGACCTTGGCGCGGGCCAAGGCGAGCATCTCTGATGATCGGTCCAGACCGGTCAGGGAGGGCACGGTCGTCAGGCGGGCGAGGATCGATCCGGTGCCGCAGCCGAGCTCCAGCAGGGAGCGGGCTTCCGGCGAATACCGGTCGATCCATTCTATGACCCGGTTCGCCCTGGGCTCGGGGTCGTCCATCACCGCGTCGTAGAAGGTGGAGAACCGGTCATAAGCGTGCATCGGTCCACCGTGCCACACGGCGCCGGCTCGCGTTCCTGGCCCGGCGGCGGGCGGGTTGGGGCCGGTTGTCCCCGGCTGGTGGCCGGTGTCCGACGGCGTCAGCAGGGTCCCCTGGACCGAGCCCGGCTCGGTATGCTCGTTCATCCGGGGATCCGGACGGGGAACGGGGAGGTCTGACTGTGCTCAGCACCATGCAGGATGGACCACTGTTGGTGAGCGGGATACTGCGCCACGGCCAGCAGGTCTACGGACGGAGCCTGGTCATCACCGTCACCGGACCGACCGGTGAGTACACCGAGGCGACGTTCACTGAGGTGGCCGAGCGGTCCGAGCGGCTGGCCAAGGCCCTCACCCGGCTGGGCGTGGGGGACAGCGACCGGGTCGGCACCTTCCTGTGGAACAACCAGGCCCACCTCGAGGCCTACCTGGCCATCCCGGCCATGGGCGCCGTGCTCCACACGCTCAACCTCCGCCTCTTCCCCGAGCAGCTGTCCTACGTGATCAACCACGCCGAGGACCAGGTGATCATCGTCGACGGCTCCATCGCCCCGCTACTGGCCCGTGTCCGCGACCAGCTGACCACGGTCAAGCACATCGTGGTGGTGGGGGAGGGGGACACCAGTGGCCTCGGGGAGATTCTCTCCTATGAGGAGCTCCTGGCGGCCGAGGAACCCGGGTACGACTGGCCGACCTTCGACGAGCGCCAGGCCGCGGCCATGTGTTACACGTCGGGCACCACCGGCAACCCGAAGGGCGTGGTCTACAGCCACCGCTCGACCTACCTGCACTCGATGGCCATCACCTCGGGATCCTCACTCGGCATCAACGAGCTCGACCGGGTCCTGTCCATCGTGCCCATGTTCCACGCCAACGCGTGGGGGACCCCCTACGGCGCCTTCATGACCGGGGCGGACCTGGTCATGCCCCAGATGTTCCTCCAGGCCGAGCCGCTGTCGGCGATGATCGCCCAGCATCGGCCGACACTCTCGGCCGGGGTTCCCACCATCTGGAGCGACCTGCTCCGCTACACCCAGACCCACGGGGTGGACCTCTCCTCGCTGCGGATGATCACCGCCGGCGGTGCGGCCGTTCCCCGCCAGCTGATCGAACG
>JADGOF010000055.1 GCA_017883105.1 Acidimicrobiales bacterium | reverse complement strand
CGGTGACCAGGGAACCGACGACGAGGTCGGTCAGTTGGCGGAGACATTCGATTCGATGCTCGACAGGCTCCAGGCGGCAATGGTGGTTCAGCGCCGGCTCCTCTCGGACGTCTCCCATCAGCTGCGCACGCCGTTAACTGTGGCCCGCGGGCATCTCGAGGTGCTAGCCCGCCAACCAACCGCAGAGATGAGCGAAGTGCGTGACACGGTGAATGTGGTGGTCGATGAGCTCGACCACATGCGGGCTCTCGTGGAACGCCTGCTCATGCTCGGCCGGGCGCTGGAGCCGGACTTCCTGCAGGTGGAGAGGCTCGACCTGCGAACGTTTCTCTCCGACCTGTTCGACTCCGCTCGGGTGCTCGCTGATCGGAAGTGGTCACTGGCGCCGGTGCCCGATCTGGTGCTTGAAGTAGATGTCGCGAAGTTGCGGGGCGCTTTGCTCAACCTCATCGACAACGCAGTCGGAGCGACGACGGTATCCGATGCCGTCGAGATTCGAGCCAGCCAGAAGTCTGACGACGGTACGGTGACCATCGCGGTCGAGGACTCCGGGCCGGGAATCCCGCTAGGGCAGTTGGACAGCGTGTTGGAGAGGTTCGGTCGCCTGGGCAGTGCCGACCGCGACGGAAGCGGGCTGGGACTCGCCATTGTGACAGCGGTGGCCGGGGCACACGGGGGGTACTTCGAGCTCTCCTCATCTCACCTGGGTGGCTGCAGAGCTGCCATCACTCTCCCGAGTGCCCGTGTTCCCGCCGGTGAGCCCCGAACGCCCGTGGGTGTCTGAATGCAGATCCTGATTGTCGAAGACGACCGAGGCATCTCCTCGTTTCTCGAGAAGGGCCTGCGAGCCGAAGGGTACTCGCCAGTCCTGGCCAGCAACGGCGAAGAGGCGCATGCTGCCCTTGACATCGCGGAGCCCGGGATCGAGCTGGTCCTCCTCGATCTCGGACTCCCCTCCGGGGACGGCGAGGAGGTGCTCAAGAAGATGCGCCAGGACAGCCACACTATGCCGGTGATCATCCTGACCGCCCGCGCCGAAGTGGCCGACAAGGTGAAGGTGCTCAACGCCGGGGCCAACGACTATGTGACCAAGCCGTTCTCGTTCGAAGAGCTCCTTGCTCGGATACGGGCGGCGTCGCGTACGGCGGGGCAGCCCAGTGCCTCGGAGATCGTCGTTCGTGACCTGCGCCTTGACCTGTTGAGCAAGGTGGCCTGGCGAGCCGGTCAGCGGATCGATCTGGCACCGCGGGAATGGGCGCTGCTCGAGCTGTTTATGCGACACCCCACCCAGGTGCTGTCCCGTACCCAGATTCTGAGCCGGGTCTGGGACTATTCGTTCGACACCGGCAGCAATGTGGTCGACGTTTATGTCGGTTACCTCCGTCGCAAGCTCAACAATCCCGGCTTGTCGACGATGCTGGTCACGGTGAGAGGCGCAGGTTACCGGTTCATCGACGAATCGGAAGTGGAGTCACCAGATCCAGGCAGGGGGTGAGCCCGATCCATCAGGCGGGCAGCCCGACCTTGGTGGCTTCAGGGGTCTCGGTAAGTCCGGACCCGGAAGACGGAGAACGACGCTCAGCGGGCGGTGATGTACTCCATCAGCTCATTGCGGTCCTTCTCCAGTTCGCCGATCCGGCTCTTGACGACGTCGCCGATGCTGATGATTCCGCAAAGACGTCCGTCGTCGACCACCGGTACGTGGCGGATCCGCTGCTCGGTCATCAGGCTCATGATGGATCCGACGTTGTCGGTGGGTGAACAGGTCCGCACCGCGATCGACATGATCATCGATACCGGCTGCATCAGGAGATCGGTGTGCAATTCGCTCAGCTGGAGCACGATGTCCCGCTCCGAGACAATGCCGTCAATCTGGTTTCCATCCGGTGAGACCACGAGCGCCCCCACGCGGTGTCGGGTCAATTCGGCAACCATGGTTCCGACGGTCGCGTTGCTGGCGATCGTGGCAACCATGGTTCCCTTCTGTTCGAGCAGGTTCGCTACGAGCATGGAAATCCCCCTTCCGATCTCGGGTGGTGCTGCCACCCCCCCCGTGCGGCAAAAGATGCGGCCGTGCCGCCATCATCGCGCCCGACCCACCAAAATGAAACAGCACCACTGGGTAATCGTCGTTGACCAGCCGTTATGTCGTGGAATCGTCGTCGGTGCGCAATCGTCCCAGCACCCCCTTCCAATTGATGAGGGGAAGAACCGCCACTGCGGCCAGGAGCACCACTTGGATGGCGATCGACCAGGGTGAACCGAGGATCTGCCTGAGGACCGCTCCGAGTTGGTGCTCCGCCACGGTGGCCACGGTGACGTAGATCGAGTAGCCGACCAGCCGCCCGAGGAAGAAGGCGAGGGTCAGCGGAACGAGATCCAACTCCAGAAGGCCAGCCGCTTCAAAGAGTTGCGCCGAGGGAAGTGGCGAGATGGCGAAGAGCGCCAGTGACGCGATGGCGCTACCTCTCCGTTTCACCAGGGCGTCGCTCGCCGCGGTGAGATTGCCCTGGAGGCGCGGGCTCATCCGGCCTCGGAAGTGCCGGAAGGAGAGCGCCAGAAGGTAGCGCCCGCTCATCGCGGCGATGCCCCCGAGGACAACGACGGCTACCGGATTGAGGTGCCAATTGATCTTGGCGAAGACCAGCAGGGTCCACGTCGGGGGTCCGAAGGCCGGAAGCAGGTTGACCCCGAGGACGATCACGAAGAGCAGGAGATACTGCATCAGGACCGCACGGGAGCTTCCTGCACGGACCCCATCGTGGCATGAGTGGTCTGCACGGGGACGAAAGCTCCCCAGCCCCGACGGGTGCCCGGTCTCGGGGGTAATTACCGAAGCAGTTGCAGTTGCTCGTGGCTGCAGTCAACAGATGGCCGTCAGGTGAACGGAATCAGACGGTGACCCCGGCCTGCAGGCGCTCGACGGCCTCGATGTACTCCTCGACCATGGAGAAGACAACGTCCTTCGCCTTGCGGACGGTGGTGGCCCGGCCGATCACCTGGCCACAAGGGTTGAAGTTCACATCACGTGCCTGCTCGGGGTAGCGGTGTCCTCGGGAGACCGCCTCGATGGCCACCATCATCTGCAATGGCATGGGCAACGGGCCGGGGGAGTCCTCGGCCTCCCAGGCGTCGGTCCAGTCGTTCTTGAGCATGCGGCAGGGCTTGCCGGTGAACGAACGGGATCGCACGGTGTCACGGCTGGAGGCAGCCAGATAGGTCTCCATCTGCTTCGGCGGGATGTCTGCCTCCTCGACGGTCAGCCACAGCGTGCCCGACCACACGCCCTGGGCACCCATCGCCAGGGCGGCGGCCATCTGGCGACCACTGCCGACGCCTCCGGCGGCCAACACCGGGATCGGGGCCACGGCCTCGATCACCTCTGGCCACAACACGATGCTGCCCACATCACCGGTGTGGCCCCCGCCCTCGGATCCCTGGCAGATGATGAAGTCGAGGCCTGCGGCTTTGTGATTGAGGGCGTGCTTGACCGATCCGGCCAGTGCCCCGATCATCAGGCCCGCGCCCTGGACCTTCTCCACCACGTCCGGAGGGGGTGTGCCCAGTGCGTTGGCGATCAACTTCACGTTCGGGTGGCGCAGGGCGACGTCGATCAGGCCGGCGGCGTGGGCCGCGGTCCAGCCGATCATCCCGTTGGATGTCCGCTCGTCCTCGGGGATCTCCGGGACGCCGTGGTCGGCCAGAATTTTGAGGGCGAACTCCTTGTGCTCCGCCGGCACCAGGCCCCGGATCTGGGCCTCGAGCTTGTCAGGGTCCATCTCGTCCATGCCCTCGTACTTGGCCGGGATCACGATGTCCACGCCGTAGGGCTTGTCACCGACGTGCTCGTCGATCCACGTCAGCTCCACTTCCAGCTGCTCGGGATTGAAGGCGATGGCGCCGAGGACACCGATGCCCCCGGCATTGGAGACGGCCGCGACCACGTCCCGGCAATGGGTGAAGGCGAAAATGGGGAACTCGATACCGAGCTTCTGGGCGATTTCAGTGTTCATGGTGTGGCTCCTCGTCTGTGTGGTTCGATCGGATGGTTGGCTTGGTTGTTGACGGTTTCGAGGGCGCGACATCCCCGGGAAGCCCTAGGAGAGCGGCGAGTCCCTGCACGGCGAGAGCATCGGTGACCGCGCCTGGTTCGAGGTGGCGTTGCATGGCCAATCCGGTAAGTAGGGCCTTCACCAGCACTGCCAACTGTTCGGGCTCGGCAGCCGGCCGGGCGTTGCTGGCGGTGGTCCAACCGGCCAGCTGGCGGGCGCTGAAGCGTCGGGCCTCGGCGTTACGGACCCGGATGACATCGGCCACCTCGGGATCGCGGGCGGCCCGCAACCACAGCTCGTGCTCGAGGAGCGACCAGCGGCCCGAGTCGTCATTGGTGGTGTCGGCGAGGTTCTCCCACACGGCCGCCAACTGTCCCCGGGGTGATTTGGTGACAGCCACTTCGGCGAGGAGCACGGTGAGGACAGAGTCCTTCCAAGAATCGAGGAGCGCCAGAAGCAACCCTTGTTTGCTGCCGAAGTGGGCGTAGACGGCGCCCGAGGTGCGACCGGCGGATTCCGCCACCGCGTCGACGGAGACCGCGTCGATGCCCTGGTCGGCAAAGAGGCCGGCGGCGGCGGCCAGCAGCCGTGCCCGTGTTTCGGCTTTGCGCTCCTGTTGCGTCTGCGACACGTTCCCCCGGTGTTCCTTGCAGTCTCAGTGCGGCTGTAGGGGAGAACCTACATATATCGGAATCGTTATGCAACATCGACCTTCCCGGTCGGTCGTTGCCGGCGCCGTCACCGATGACCCGGGCCTAGAGTGGAAACCACAGATTGGGATGGCAAGGGAGCACCATGGAACCGATGAAGAAGGTTGTGCGCGACAGGCTCTATATCGGTGGAGCGTGGGTGCCATCGACCGGATCGGAGTCGATCGACGTAATCGACTCCACCACCGAAGCGGTCATCGGCTCCGTACCAGAGGGCACGGTGGAGGACGTCGACCTCGCCGTGGCCGCGGCAGCAGAAGCCTTCGCTTCCTGGTCGGCTACTCCTGTCGAGGATCGAACTGCGCTGCTCACCAAGGTCAGCGAGGCGCTCGGCGCCCGTATGGGCTCCCTGGCCGACCTGATCACCCATGAGGTGGGCATGCCGCTGGTGCTTTCCCAGTTGGTGCAGGTAGGGCTGCCAATGAACTCCTTCGGTTCCATGGCCCAGGTGGGTGCCGATTTCACCTGGGAGCAGACCGTGGGGAACTCGCTCATCGTACGAGAGCCCATCGGAGTGGTGGGCGCCATCACCCCGTGGAACTATCCGCTGCACCAGATCGCCGCCAAGGTGGCCCCTGCTCTGACTGCGGGGTGCACCGTGGTCTTGAAGCCGAGTGAAGTCGCTCCGCTCAACGCCTTCGTACTCGCCGACATCTTCGAAGAGGTCGGCCTGCCGGCAGGTGTGTTCAACCTGGTCACCGGTTACGGTCCGGTTGTCGGGGAGGCGATCGCCGCCCACCGCAACGTGGACATGGTGTCCTTCACCGGTTCGACCCGGGCCGGAAAGCGGGTCTCGGAAGTGGCCTCGGCCACCGTCAAACGGGTGGCGCTCGAGCTGGGGGGCAAGTCGGCCAACGTCATCCTGGGCGATGCCGATCTCTCCAAGGCGGTTCCCGACGGCGTGGGCAAGTGCTACCTCAACTCGGGCCAGACCTGCAGCGCACTGACCCGCATGCTCGTTCCCCGCGACCGGCTTTCGGAGGTCGAGGAACTGGCCACGGCCGCGGCCGAGTCGTTTACCCCCGGTGATCCCTTCGATGCCGCCACCCGCCTCGGGCCCCTGGTGTCGTCGTCACAACGGGACCGTGTTCGCAACTACATCGACAAGGGAATCGGCGAGGGAGCCAGGCTGCTGACCGGAGGAGCGGAGTCGCCTGACGGACTCGCAGAGGGCTTCTTCGTCAAGCCGACGGTGTTCTCCTCGGTCACCCGGGACATGACCATCGCCCGGGACGAGATCTTCGGCCCGGTTCTGGTGATCATCCCTTATGACTCCGAGGAGGAGGCCGTGGAGATCGCCAACGACACCGAGTACGGATTGGCCGGCGGGGTGTGGGCCGGCGATCCCGAGCGGGCCAAGGCAGTGGCCCGGCGTCTGCGCACCGGTCAGGTGGAGGTCAACGGAGGCGGATTCAATCCCATGGCTCCGTTCGGCGGCTATAAGCAGTCGGGAAATGGCCGGGAGTTCGGGGCCTTCGGCCTGGAGGAGTTCCTCGAGGTCAAAGCCATGCAGCTTTGATCAGCGGGTGAGCCGACATGCAGCCATGCTCAGCCGATCGGCCGATCAGAGGCCCAGCTGGTCCTCGATCAGACCCATGTAAATCCGGGCCGAGTCGGTGTAGGTCTTTTCCCCGATGAACACGTGCTGGGTGCCGGTGTACATATCGCGGAAGGCACGTTCGAGACGGCTGCCTTCCCGGATGGCGGACGTACCGCCGGCCAGATGAGCCCACTGGACGATCTCCCGGCTGCATTCGGTGGCGAAGGTGGCAGCTACCCGCATGTCGGCCCGCATGGTGGGGGAGAGGGCCTCGCCGTCCTCCACCGCCTGCTCGATGTCGCCGAAGGTGGTCACCACCAGTAGCCGCGCTGCCCGCCACATGGCCGTGTGATGGGAGAGGTTCCGCTGGAACGTGGTCCGATGGGCGAGGGATGCCTCGTCGCCCATGCGGACCTTGGATGCGGCGAGTTCGGTGACGTCGTCGAGCATGCTCTTGGCCACACCGAGGGCCCACGACGCGTGACCGGCCGCGGTGATCGGGATCAGTCCCATCTTGAAGGCCGGTGCCTTGCCTCGCTGCGGGGTCCGGCAGAACAGCTCGAAGGTTCGATGCTCGGGTACGAAGAGGTCGGTGACGTTGTAGTCGAACGACCCGGTGCCCTTCAGCCCCTGCACGTGCCATCCGTCGGTGAACACGATTTCGTCGCGTGGGATCACTGCCACCAGCAGGGGCGGGATCCCGTCCTCACCTGTCACCATCTCGGCGTCCACGGTGGGGATGAAGCCCGCAGCAACGTACTGGGCGTGCCCGGTACCCGAGCCGAAGTTCCATGCGCCTGTGAGGCGATAGCCGCCGTCCACCGTGTCGCCGAGGCCGTTCGGGAAGAACTGTCCGCCCACCGTGGTGTGGTTGTCGTTGCCGAGGAACACCTCGTTGAATCCCTCTTCGGGAAGGTAGGCGGCAGAGGCCGCAGCCGACGGCAGATTGGCGATCCCGATCCATCCCAGCGAACCGTCCTGCCAGGCCAGTTCGATCCAGGTGTCGATCATCTCGGGAAACGATGGCTCGCTGCCATCCGCCTCGGCGGGATTGCACCATTGCAGGAGGCCGCTGTCCCACAGGGCATCGACGGTGCGGTCGTTCAGTGTGCGTTTCTGCTCGCAGTTGGCGGCCTCTTCGATCATGAGCTCGCGCAACGTGCGGGCCATCTGCGGTCCGTCATTGGTCATGGTCGGAGACATCGGTGCACTCCTTGGTAGGGCTCGCGACCGATGGCGGTCACATGCCGAGTTGTTCGAGCAGCCCGACCCGAAGGCCGGCGGTGAAACCTCCGTCCACCACCAGGGCGTGCCCGGTGATGAACGACGCATCGTCTGAGGCCAGAAAGGCCGCCGCGGCGGCGATCTCTGACGGTCGACCGAATCGGCCGAGGAGATGCTCCTCACGCAGCTTCTCGCGGTAGAAGCCCATGCCGTCGGCATCGGCGATCGAATGGAGCATGGGGGTGTCGATGCCACCCGGGCAGATGCAGTTGACCCGAAGACCACGGCGCCCGTAGTCGATGGCCATGCACTTGGTCAGCATGACCACGCCGCCCTTGGATGCGTTGTAGGCACTGCCGCCTTCGGTGCCTTCGAGACCCTCGATGCTGGCGATGTTGACGATGGATCCTCGACCCTGGGCCAACATGTGGATGGCGCTGTACTTATCGACCAGGAAGGTTCCCTTCAGGTTGACATCGAGCACCCGGTCCCACTCGTCGGAATCGAGGAGGTGGACAGGTCCGCCCCCGATGACCCCGGCGGCATGGACCACGGCATCGAGACGGCCGAAGTGGCTCATGACTGATGCGAAGGCTTCCTCGACCGCCCCCTCGTCACGGACATCGAGTGCGTAGTCGACGCCTTCGGTAATGTCCACGGTGACGACCTGGGCTCCATCTGCGGAGAGTCGTTCGGCGCAGGCGGCCCCGATCCCTGAGGCTGCCCCGGTCACCACGGCAACCGCCCCGTCCAGTCGTCCCATCGCACTCCCCCTGGTTGCGGTCGGTCCCCACCCGGGGACCCGTGTGCTGCGAACGTAGGGTTCGGCGCGCCTGCCGGTCAAGACCGCGGCAACGACTCATCACTCTCGGAACGGGCCGGCCCTCGGTTCAGTGTCATTGTGAAGGACGATTGTCGAGCATGTGGTGGCTGATGTCCCCGACCAGGTCTACCGCGTACCGACGCTCCGAGAACCGCCACCGCCGGTCCTGGCGCTCGAAGCGGTCGAGGTACCGGCCGGCCAGGATGGGTTGGAGGGGAAGGCCTTCCACCGCCTGGAAGACGGTCCAGTACGAGCGGGCCGCGGCCGTGCCGGCCTCCTCTTCGATCTCCAGGATGAGATTGGTGGTGACGTGTTTCGTCTTCGGTGTCCCGTCGGGGTAGACACGGGCGGTCGAGGCGAAGAGATTGCGGATCGCGTCCTTGCCGATGAGCATCGAGGTGCCTTCCTCTCCACCCACCTGGGCATTTCCGAGCAGGTCGGTCACACCGTCGAAATCGCCCTGGTCGATCAACTCAGCGTACCGTGCGATGAGGTTGGCCAACTGTGTGCTGCTGTCGCTCATGGGTCGGTATCTCCTTTCGGTGTCCGATCGGCCCTTGCAGGCTCCACCTACTGCTACGCGAAGTTCAAGTCGGCGTCGTCCCAGTATGCATAGACGGAGGTGAAGAGGCCCTCGTCGTCGGTGGTGAAGACCTCGATGCCGTCGATGGTCATGGTCGACCCTCCGACATCGACGGTGATCTGGAAGTCGATGGCCACGTTGGCGGCACAGGTGTGGACCGCCTTGGCGGTGAAGGTCCACGACTCGCTGGCCCCGATGCCAGCCTCGAAGAAGGCGGCGATGGCGTCACGCCCGGCGTTGGGAGGGTTGGACGCCGGATCTGCCTGAATGGCATCGGGGGCGAACAGCGCGGCGATGGCCAGTGGGTCGCGGGCATTGATGGCGCCGACGTAAGTGGCAATGCATCTCCGCAGTTCATCAGGGGTGAGCAAGACGACTCCTCGTGGTTGGTGGATGTTGATGATGGACAGTTGGGGAGCCGGCTGACCGCAGCGGTTCGATCGGTCAGGCGCCGAGCGCGTGGACGCCGCCGTCGACGTGGAGGATCTCGCCGGTGGTCATGGGTAGCAGGTCCGAAAAGAGGGCCATGCACGCCCGGGCCACGACGTCGGTGTCCAGCACGTCCCAGCCGAGTGGCGCCCTGTCGGCCCAGGTGTCCTCGAACGAGGTAAACCCGGGGATGGACCGGGCAGCCATGGTCTTGACCGGGCCGGCGGCCACCAGGTTGACCCGGATCTTCTCGGCGCCGAGATCCCGGGCCAGATAGCGGGTCAGTGACTCGAGGGCGGCCTTGGACACGCCCATCCAGTCGTAGGCGGGCCAGGCCACGGTGGCGTCGAAATCGAGTCCCAC
>JADGOF010000483.1 GCA_017883105.1 Acidimicrobiales bacterium | reverse complement strand
TAACGAATCCTACGGCATCGCAGGTATCCCGACTCCGGACTCCCGGTCAGGTGAACAGCATGTCGGCCGCTTCGAGCTGGCGGCCCGACCTCTGGCCAAACCTTCCCACCCCGGCCCGGCGTCTTCGCGACGAGTCGTTGCTGTTGCCCCACCGGAGGGGCACTCGGGACACTTCGTCAGTCGCCAGCGGGAAACTGGTAGGAAGAGGGCACGTGCGGCGTGGCGGCCGTCGACCCGTACCAGAGGGCGATCTCGTGATGGGGGCGTAACACGATGCTCGCCGGATCTCCGGCGAAGGCCTTCCCGTCGACGTACATCCGCAGCGTGTTGCCGTTGGTGTCGGTCACTCCGCCGAGCTGTCCGGGTCCGAGACGGACCCCCCATTCGGTGACAAACTGGCCCAGCGTGTAGGGAGCATTGGTGGGTGACTCGATGTGGATGATTCCGGATGGGTTGTGAGTGTGCAATACCGCGACGCCGACGTCCTGGCCGTTGGTCATAACGAAACCGATTCCGGCGGGAACTTGGACGGCCGAACCGTTGACGGAGATATCCAGGTGGGCGTGGTAGTGCACGGCGAGTTCCTCCTGACTGAGCACTCGCAGGCCGGCGGCCAGGATGTACGGCCGAGCATCACTGGGAGCGGGCCAGGGCGGGAGCGTCGTCGCGAGCACTTCATGGTTCAACGGGGCGAAGGGCTGGGTGACGATCGACGTTGAGTCGGACGAGGTGGCGCCTGGGTGGCGAGTCGAGGAACTCAAACTCTCGGAGATCACAATCGCACCGACCGCGACAACAACCACCGCGGCTGCGATCACCACCAGTTGGCGCCACTTCTTTCGACGCTCGCGATCGAGACGTTCCTGCTCGCGTCGTGCAGCAGCTTGGTGCTGCCGTTCTCGTCGTTGCTGCTGGTGACCAGAGCTGGACCCATGGGTCACGGCGCGCTCCCTTCGGGATCGGCCGACCATGGGTGCTCGCTGAGTCGAGTGACGGCAACAAGGGAGCTGACGGTAGGTGTTTTCGCGCGACCAGAGCCCACTGGGCTTCGCTGCTGACCCGCTTCGCTGTCGTAGATCACGGTCGGGCTGCCTCGCCGATGATGTGGGGGGAGACGGGCGCCAAGACGGTGCAGGGTCGGAACTCGAAGCGGCGGTACCGCTCGATGCAGAACCCGGCCTCCGAAATGGCAGCGCCGGTATCACGGTTGGCGTGGCAGCCGCCTCCGAGATGGGGCCAGATCCAGTCGACTCGGTCTTGAAGCCCCGCACGGCGAGGCTCCTCGGAGCGGACGTGTTCGTAGAAGCGGAGCTGTCCACCGGAGCGGAGCACTCGGTGCGCTTCCGTTAGGGCGCGACGTTGGTCGGGCACCGAACACAGCACGAGGGACACCACCGCCGCATCGAACGATCCGTCATCGGCCGGCAGCTTCTCTGCCGTGCCCGCCACAACCCGCACCGGAACTGGCGCGCGTTGAGCCTCCAGCTCGGCGAGTTGGCGGAGGTGAGGTTCCGGCTCGATGGCGACCACCTCGGTCACTGAAGCTGGGTAGTGGGCGAAGCACAGCCCGCTACCCGCGCCGATCTCGATCACCCGGCCCGTGAGGCCGGAGAGCATCGACGAGCAGCTTGGCTCGCCCGTGTTGACTTTCGAGTCAGGGTGGTTGGTTGGAGTCATTGCAGGGCTGACGGCGATTCTCATTGTTGGGCGTCACCTGCGAAGGCGTAGGCGGATGTCGGCCCGTGATCCTATTGGGGAAAGCTAGGACGATTCGCTGGACGGCGGCCGGCGGCTAGTCGACAGGATCGGGTGGCCGGCCAGGCACACCAGGATCAAGTGGCTGCGGAGCAGGGTCGGCGGGTATGGGCTCGCTTGGGGCAGGGACTGTCATAGCTCGAGGATACCCGGATGGTGGCTATCGAAACAGAGGGGTCAGCCAACCCGTTGGACCGCATCCAGGTCGGCCCGGTGCCCGTTGCACGCCTCGACGGTGTGCCACTTGCCCGCCCCGTCCTTGAACCGACCTCGCCACTGCAGGGCCATTGGGCAGTGCTGGGCGTGCCCTGTGTCGTGCTGGACGAACCGGAAGCAGTGTTCGGAGGTCAGGGTGAAGGCCGTTGGCGTAGTGCTCCACGGTGCCAGGGTAGGTGACGGACGCGACGGTGCCCCCAGCCAATGCCAGGGACAACCGCTCGCCACGCGAAAGACCCCCGGCGAACCGGGGGACATCGCTGATACAGGACGTGAGAGTTACTCGTCCTCAGCCCTCCAAGCCACGGCGATCCTTTGGAGCAGTCCCTCGGGAGTTGAATCTTCCGTATGCGCACACCACATCTCTAGGGCGGTGGCCGCAAAGGCCACCAACTCGGTCAGAGTCTCCCGCAACTCCTCCTCGTCAAGATCTCCGACATCAGCCAGGAGCAGTTCCTCGACCTCAATTCGATCGAGAAATGCTCCGGCGAGCCCGGGGTCGGTGAGGGCGGATTCGACCTCAATCGGATCGGTGAGATCGAGTGCCGAGCGGTG
>JADGOF010000482.1 GCA_017883105.1 Acidimicrobiales bacterium | reverse complement strand
GCCGCCATGGTGCCGCCGGTGGCGATGGCCTCATCGTCAGGATGGGCGTGCAAAAAGGTGATGGTAGCCATTGCGGGCACCCTACCTCCGTCCAGAACACCGCCGATCGGCCGGTTGGAGCCCCTCGACGATCAGAACAGTGGAGCACCGCGCACGGAACGGTGGGTCGGGCGGCTGCCGGGGCAACTGTTCGTGAGCGGGTTCAGCCCAACGGCAGCTGCGGTGCATCGGCCAGGGACAACTGTCCGGCGATGAGCCGATCGGGGCTCCTCCGACCTCGGGTTCGGCCGACCACCGCGAAGATCCGGTCCGGGGCGAAGGAGCGGATCGTGCGGTCACCCGGTCGACCGCCGACCACCTCGACGGATTCGGTCTCGTTGTGGCGGTTGAGTACATGGGCTCGAAACTCCCAGGTCGCGCCCTTCAAGGACAGCCCTGCAACGATGACCGGATCCCCGGCGTGCAGTCCGTTCCACTCCTCGGATCGTTCGAGGTGCTCCGAGGCCGCCTCGGCAGCACGACGGGCGGATGGTCGACGGGGCCGGCTCACCGTTCTCTTCCCATTATCTGGAGCATCGCCGCCTGTCCGAAACCCTCATGGCCCGACCGGAGGTTGCGCATCGGTGTCACCGCCTCAGCGATGACCCTCAGGCGCCATGCCGCTCCTCGCGCATCACTCGCACGCGGTGGAGGAACAGCAGCACCACCGCGATGACGAAGAGCACGGCAGCGATGTACCCGGCGAAACTGAATGCCTTGAGAACTCGCTGATAGGTCGACCCGAGGCTGTAGCCGACGCTGGTGAGCACGGTGCACCAGACGGTGCAGCCAATGACCGTGAAGATCAGGAATTTGGCGATGGCCATCTCTCCGAGGCCGGCGGCGAAGGAGACGAATGAACGGAGCAGTGGGATGAACCGTCCGAAGAGGACCACGGGATCCCCCCGACGGGCGAACCAGGCCTCGGCCCTGTCGAGGTCCCTGTGGGTGAGCAGCACGTACTTCCCCACCCGATCGACCAGGGGCCGGCCCCCGAAGTACCCGATCAGGTATCCGGCCAGTGATCCCAGGACCTCGGCCAGGGTGGCCAGCACGATCACCACCACCACATTGAGATGGTGGGGCTCATTCTGGATCTGGCCGCTGGCCAGCACCCCTCCGTAGATGATCGCCACCTCGGCCCCGACCGGCAGGCCCATCGACGAGATGAAGCTGAGGGCGAAGACAGCGAGGTATCCCCAGGTTTCGAGAAAATGCTCGAGAAAATGCTCCATAAGACACCAATGTCTACTCGGTCGCCACCGTCCCTGTGGGGCATACCCCCCGGCCCCGCCGGTGATGCCTTCGACTACCGTCAGCACGGTGACCACGGAACCCCGAGGAGACGTCCCGATCATCGGTCGGTGCTCCACTCCCGGGGGCCCCGGAATCGCCACCTACGACTTCGGAGGACGGGGCCCCGACCTCCTGTTGGTCCACGCCACCGGGTTCTGCGCCGAGGTGTTCGTCCCGATGGCCAGGGAGCTCGGTGGGCACTTCCACTGCTGGGGACTCGACCTGCGGGCCCACGGTCGCTCCGAACGGCCCGACGACGGGAACTTCGACTGGTCGGGGTTCGCCACCGATGTCCTGACCGTCATCGACCATCTCGGGCTCGAGCGGCCGTTCGGCTTCGGCCACTCCTGCGGGGGGGCGGCCGTGCTGTTAGCCGAGGAGGCCAGATCGGGGATCTTCCGTTCGCTCTACTGCTTCGAGCCTGTCGTCTACCCCACGTCCGCCACGGTGGGCGTCCAGGACGACAACCCCCTTTCCGCCGGGGCCCGACGCCGGCGGGAGACCTTCCCCTCGGCTGACGACGCCTTCGTCAACTTCACGTCGAAGCCGCCGTTCGCCGATCTCGACCCCGAGGCCCTCCGTGGCTATGTGGAAGGTGGATTCGAGACGATTCCGGACGAAGATGGGGGCGACGGTTACTCCATCCGCTTGCGCTGCCGTCGGGATGACGAAGCCGAGGTGTACGCCCACGCCGTCTCCCACGACGCATTCGGTCACTTCGGGGAAATCGACTGCCCGGTGACCCTGGCGTGCGGAGCCGACACCGACGCGTTCGGACCGTCATTCCTCGAGGCCGATGCAACCCAGCTCCGCCGGGCCACGGTCGAGGTGATCCCGGCTATGGGCCACTTCGGTCCACTGGAGCGACCGGCGACGGTGGCAGCTTCGATCGAGCAAGCGCTTGCCCCGGTCGATGGCACACCCAGGTCGTAGTCTGTCCCTGTGCCGTTCGAGCCCCCACGATCGCTCTCACCGTCAAAGGTGACCTCATTCCGCGACTGTGCACTGGCCTTCCGGTTCAACACCATCGAGCACCTTCCCGACGACCCCACCGTCTGGACGGTCAAGGGGACCTTGGTCCATCGGGTGCTGGAGCAGCTGTTCTGGCATCATCGCCCGGGTCAGCGCACCCCCGCGTCGGCGGCAGCCGAGCTCGACCGGGCCTGGGATCAGATCCAAACGGATCCCGACTA
>JADGOF010000481.1 GCA_017883105.1 Acidimicrobiales bacterium | reverse complement strand
ACCGAAAGACCATGACTCGTGGCCGCTGAACGTGCGGCCGGAGGCAGGCGCGGGCCGAGACTGGCGCGGAGCAATAGCGAAGATGGACTTCCAGTCGTGTTCGTGCGTCACGATCGAGATTTTGGTGTCCTACAGCTCGTCCCACGCCGCACGGGGGGAAGTGCCCTCGCCGTGGTCGTGCTGTGAATGGTGGTTCCCGTGGCCCGCGTGGGTCGGGTCGCTTGTCATCAGCGTTCCTTCGTTGGGGATCTCGGCCGTCGTGGTCGGATCGGTCGACGTCGGGGTGGGTCAGAGGCGGTCGGCTCAGCCTCCCACGTGCGTGGGGCCGCACACGTACACCGACACTCGCCCCTCGTCGCGCAGCTCCAGTGGCTCGAGGGTCCTGGTTGCGGTGTCATGGAGGCGCAGCCGGGCCGACCCGGTGCGAAGCGAGGCGGCGGGGAGGCCTTCGGGGCCACAGCGACCGCTGAGCGCCTCGGGAGGCGACGGTGTCGTGGCGGCGTGGGACCGTGGGCTCGGGCTCCGGTCCCCCGTGACAGCTCACACGGACAGGACCGAGGCGCCGCCTCCGCCGTCGACGACGAACTCGGCGCCGGTGAGGTAGTGGGATTCGTCGGCGGCGAGGAACACGATCACGTTGGCCACGTCCTCCGGCTCGGCGAGCCGGCCGAGCACCGACATGTCGCGGCCCATCTGCTCCAGGGTCTTTCCGGCTATAGCCGCCCCGTAGTCGGCCATCGCGGTCTTGACGTAGGTCGGGTGGATTGAGTTGATCCGGATGTTCTGCGCACCGAGCTCGGCGGCGAGGTCCTTGGTCAGGATCCGGACCGCTCCTTTGCTCGCCCCGTAGCAGGCATGTCCGGCAGCCCCGAGCAGGCCGGCGACCGAGGACAGGTTGATGATCGACCCACCACCGCGCTCGGCGAAGTAGGGGACCACGTGCTTGGCGCCCAGGAACACCCCGGTGACGTTGATCGAGAACAGCTTGTTCCACTGCTCCAAGGTGGTCTCGGCGAGCGGGGCGATGATGTAGATGCCGGCGTTGTTGACTAGCACGTCGATGCCACCGAAGCGGTCCTTGGCGGCTGCGAGGACGCGCTGCCAGTGTTCTTCTGAGGCAACGTCATGGGCGAGGAACAGGGCTTCCCCTCCGTCGGCCTTGATCTTCTCGACTGTCTCCTGGCCTTCTGCCTCCTTGATGTCGGTGACGATCACCTTGGCACCGTTCTTCGCGAACAGCGCGGCCGTCGCTCGGCCGATTCCTGCACCGGCGCCGGTGATCACCGCAACCTTTCCCTCAACGTGTCCCATGTCGCTATCTCCTTTGCTCGTGAACGCAAACGGTCCACAGGGGAGCCACCTGGCTCCCTCGGGGCGCTCGCTGATAACCGAACCTAGGACAGGTCACGTCAGACCAGTAGGGTCGAAGGTCCTTCGCAGGACGGTGAGCCCTGGTGAAGCGGCCTGGGACACCGGCAGGCTGAGGCGTGGACGTGTGGCTGGCCAGTTAACCGAGAAGCCCCTGGGGCATCGCGCACTCGCCCAAGCGCCGGCACCGAGGACCCGTGGAGCGAAGCAAGATTCCTCACCCGGTACGAGCTGCGCCTGCTCGCCCTCGGACCTGCAATCGACGCGGCGCTGGCGGCGTCTTGTTCCGCGCTCGAGCCGGGTCCGATGTCGGCCAGCAGGATCTCGTCGATGATGCCCAGGAACTGACCCAGCTGCGGCTTCGGGCGGGGTGCGCTCTGGCGATAGCCGGGTGGCTCGGCGTTGGCCAGGATCTTCTCCAGGGTCCGGGCGCTGACCCGGTAGTCCCTCCTGATCGAGCGCTTCGACGCGCCCTCGACGAACACCTTGCGCCGGATCTCCTGTGCCCACCAAGTCGACACCGACGCTTCGCCGTTCTGCAGACGGTATGGCGAAAGCTCGAGGATGTCGAGATCTGGAAGCGACACCCGGATCACCTGTGCGCCGGCCTCTGCCGCGAGCTCGCAGGCGAAGGGAGCGGCGACGACCGTGCCGGTGTCGATGACCGTCAGTCCCTGAAGGGCCCCGAAGAGTGGGAATCCGTCGAGCACGTGCGGCCGACCGTGCCTATCGATCTGTGCGTTCATTGCGAACTTCCTCCTCGTCCGGGTCCTCGGCACCCTGGTCAGACCGATGGTCCTGACACTCTGCCTCCTAGCCACTGTGAGGAGTGCCCGTCAGGGGTTGTAGGGCACTTGGTCCCGATTTCGACCGGATCGCCTGGCAGGACTCATCCCTCGCGGAAGTCCCTGGCCTCCTTGATCGAGAGCATGAGCACCCCGGACTGCCTCAGAACACCGGCTCGGGGGGACAGCATGGCACCTGTTCCACTCTCTTGATGCAGATGCCACGTCCGGGGGCTGAGGGATGCCAGGCTGTTCCATGACCGAGGTACCGGGAACCGAGGCACCGGAGCCCTCCCGTGACTCCCCGTCCCCAAGAGCGTGGTTGACTCGCAACCTCCTTGTCCTCTCTTTCGTGTCGTTTCTCCAGGACACTGCGAGCGAGTTG
>JADGOF010000480.1 GCA_017883105.1 Acidimicrobiales bacterium | reverse complement strand
AAGGTCGAGTCGGCTTTGAGCAACGCCGATCATGGACGCCCTCGTCGCGTCATACGCGGATCTCGTTACCGCAGGTACACCTTGGAATCAGCCATCTAGCTGCCTCGCCCTAACCTGCAGGGGTCCATGCCATCCTCTCCCCGAAATCCCCTTCCCCAACCTCCGCTCAAGCGCCCGGGTCACCCTCCCCCGTGGGACCACCTTCCGGCCGGCGACCGGCGGGCCATCAGCCTCGATCGTGTCCGGGATGCCCTGACCCGTTCCCGCGAGCTCCAGACCGGTCGGGAGCCCGGCCAAGCTCACGAGCCGTGGCGGGCGCTCCTGGCCGAAGGCGGTGAGGTGCGTCCTGCTGCCGTGCTGGTACCTCTTTTCGAAGAGGGCGGCGAGACCCGGGTGATCCTGACCGTGCGGTCGGATCAGCTCCGGTCCCATCAGGGCGAGGTGGCGTTTCCGGGTGGACGTCTCGAGCCGGGTGAAGGGGTGGTCGACGCCGCGCTCCGTGAGGCCTATGAGGAGGTAGGTCTCGACCCGGCGCTGGCCACCGTGGTCGGCGAGCTCGCCCCTCTGCCCACGGTGGCCTCCAACACGGTGATGACCCCGGTGGTGGCCACACTCGAGGAGCGGCCCACCCTGCAGGCCAGCCCCGACGAAGTGGACCGGGTGTTCGACGTTGCCCTCTCCGACCTGGTGGCCGAGGGGGTCTTCCACGAGGAGTGGTGGTCGGTACCGGGCCGGCCCGGCGTCTCGGGCCTCCCCGGTGGCGAGTTTCCGGTGTGGTTCTTCGCCGTTGCCGACGAGACGGTGTGGGGGGCCACAGCCCGGACGCTGGTGGAGCTGATCTGCCTGGTCCTCGAGGTGCCCGTGCCGTCCTCCCTGCGCGCCCGGTAGTCCGGCCCGGCCCGGGCCCACGGGCGTCCTCCGCGACCGGCCGGCAGTTCTCGGGGCGAGGATGGGGACCCGGTGTCGAGGCGGTATCGTGGGGGCAGTCGGTGGGTGCGGTGTTCGGGGTTCCCGCCGGTTGGAGGTTCGGAGAACTGCGACCATGGTCCGGAGGACATTCACGTGGCTGAGATAGAGATCGGCATCTTCAAATCGGGTCGGAAGGCCTACGGCTTCGATGACATCGCCATTGTCCCCAGCCGAAGGACGCGGGACCCCGAGGACGTCGACATCAGCTGGGAGATCGATGCCTACCAGTTCGAGCTCCCGCTGATGGCATCGGCCATGGACGGTGTGGTCAGCCCGGTCACCGCCATCGAGATCGGCCGCCTCGGCGGCCTGGGCGTCCTCAACCTCGAGGGCCTGTGGACCCGTTACGAGGATCCCACCCCGCTGTTCGATGAGATCCGTGAGCTCCCGGCCGAGAAGGCCACCGCCCGCATGCAGCAGATGTACTCCGAGCCGGTCCAGATGGAGCTGGTGACCCAACGGATCAAGGAGATGAAGGCTGCGGGCATCACCACCGCCGCTTCGGTGACGCCGCAGAAGACGGAGAGCTTCGCCGCGGCCCTGCTGGCCGCCGAGTTGGACCTGTTGGTCATCCAGGGGACAGTGGTCTCCGCCGAGCATGTGTCGAAGACGGCGGAGCCTCTCAACCTCAAGCGGTTCATCCGCGAATTCGAGATCCCGGTGATCGTCGGGGGCTGCGCCTCCTACCAGGCGGGCCTCCACCTGATGCGCACGGGGGCGGTGGGCGTGCTGGTCGGCGTGGGCCCGGGCAACGCCTGCACCACCCGGGGTGTGCTGGGGATCGGTGTACCCCAGGCCACTGCCATCGCCGATGTGGCCGGCGCCCGCATGCGCCACCTGGACGAGACCGGCGTCTACTGCCACGTGATCGCTGACGGGGGCATGTCCAAAGGTGGCGACATCGCCAAAGCGGTGGCCTGCGGCGCCGATGCGGTCATGTTGGGCTCACCCCTCTCCTCGGCGGTGGAGGCTCCGGCGCGCGGCTTCCACTGGGGCATGGCCACCTTCCATCCGACCCTTCCCCGTGGGGCCAGGGTCAAGACCACCACCCGGGGGACCTTGCAGGAGATCCTGCTCGGCCCGGCCCATGAGAACGACGGTCGGATGAACCTCTTCGGGGCCCTGCGCACGGCCATGGCCACCTGCGGCTACCAGACGGTGAAGGAGTTCCAGAAGGCCGAGGTCATGGTGGCCCCGGCCCTGCAGACCGAAGGGAAGGACCTGCAGCGTTCGCAGGGTGTCGGCATGGGCCATTGAGCCGAGCTGCCGCCGGCGATCCCAGTGACGGCCCGGTCCTGGTTGTCGACTTCGGGGCCCAGTACGCTCAGCTGATCGCCCGCCGGGTGCGAGAGGCACATGTCTATTCGGAGATCGTCCCCCACAGGGCCACCGCCGCGGACCTGATGGCCCGCCGGCCCTCCGGCATCATCCTCTCCGGGGGGCCCAAGTCGGTCAACGAGACACCGGCCCTGGTCATCGATCCCGCCATCTACGACACCGGGGTTCCGATCCTGGGCATCTGTTACGGCGCCCAGTTGCTCACCCAGCAGTTGGGCGGGGAGGTGGCACGCACCG
>JADGOF010000479.1 GCA_017883105.1 Acidimicrobiales bacterium | reverse complement strand
CAGCGAGATGGTGCCGACCAGGCCCAACAGGGTGGCTGGGTGGTAGCCGGCCCGCCGGAGCACACTGAAGCACTCGCCGGCAGCGAACGTGACCACGATCACCGTCAGGATCAGCGAGGTGACCGTCCCCAGCCTGAAGGCCAGGAGCGCCACGATGGCGACGGCGATGCCCGTCCCCACCCGAAGCCCGATGGAGCTCCCACCCGGTTCCGACCCTCCACCGTGTCGGGCGCCTTCGGCCGAAGTTCGCCGGTTCCGCCGGGGTGCGGGAGGACCGCCGCCGGTCGGGGCCAGGGCACCTTCCGATGGGCGGTGTCCCGACGCGCGGCGGCGAGACCGGCGATGGGCCACCGCTGCCCCTGTGGCCGCTCCGACTTCGGCATCCCGGGCCGCCTCATCCGGTGTCGGCGGCTCGTCGGGGACGTCACCGGTGGCGTCACCCGCCCGGTCGGCCGTGCGGTCGGCGGCGGCCAGGCCGGCTACGCCCCCCCGCTTCCGGCCGGCACCGGGTACATCGGTGACCGAAGCTCCAGGAGGCTCCGCGGCCAGCGCCGCATCTGTGAGGGCGTCGGCGTCCTCGGGACGCTTTGCCCGCATGCGCGCCGGTCGGAGACCGTTGCGACGGGCCCGCCCCAGACGTGGCGAACCGGTGGGACGGGGCTTCTCCCTCTCGAAGAGCTCCTCGTCGGCCGGATGGGCTTCCGTGGCCACCGTGGGTTCGTCCACCCCGCCGACAACCCGGTCGTCACCCCGTTCGTCCACTGACCCCCAGTCGGCGGACGAGGTACCGGCATCATCGACGCCCGCACCGGCCGCGGGTGCGGCGGCGGGGGCCGGGGTATGGCCGCCGTCGCCGTCGGCCCGGCCGTCCCCATCGCCAGGAGCGGAACGCACAACGTCCACCGGTTCGGTGATCGGGTCGGTGATGCCCACCCCGTAACCCGGTTGGCCGGTGTCTCCACCGGCTGTCGATTCCGACCGGGCCGGATCGAGGTCGAACTCCCAAGGGCGTCGATCCACTGCGGAACTGTCGGTCTCGTTGAGGGAGCCCAGGGCCTCGTCGCCGCGACCGAACATGGCCGGCTCGAACTCCTCTTCGTGGGCGACCCAGTCGGCGTCCTCCTCGCGCCAGGTCGGCCCCATCATGCCCGAGCCCGAGCCGCTGTCCTCGCCGCTGTCCCGGGAGAGGACGGCCGGGACCTGACCGGTGGGCGGCTCCGTCCAGTGCGGCAGCTCGGTGGTCGTCGGTGTGCTGCTGGGCACCGCGGTCTGGCCGGGGGCCACCGGTTGCACGGCATGGCCGGTCGGTTCCGACTGGCCGGGCATATCGGTGAGGCGCACCGCCGGCTGGTCGAGCCCGGGGTCCCCGTCAGCCATAGACGTGTCGGGGGCACCGGCATCGGCGTCCTCAGCCCCTTCGGCGCCCTCCTCGGGGTCATCGAGGCGGCGCACCGTCGGATGTCGCATCGTGCTCTCACCCGCCGGCTCGGCCCCCACGATCCGGACCCGGTCGGTCGCTGGACCAGTCGACTCCGGACGCGTCACGGGAACGTCGGTTCTGGTCACATCATCCTCTCGTCGGTCGGGGCCGTCGTCCACGTCAGTAGTTTCCTCCCAATGGTCCGGGCCCAGGGGCCCGGACCATGTCAGATCTCGAGGAGCTCCTGCTCCTTGTGAGCAAGTAGCCGATCGATGGCGGCCACATTGTCCTGGGTGATCTTGTCGAGATCCTTCTCGACTCGGTCGAGCTCGTCGCTCGAGAGATCCCCGTCCTTCTGCATGGCATCGAGTTCATGACGTGCCGAACGGCGTACATTGCGGATGGTGACCCGGCCGTCCTCGGCTTTCTGCTTCACCACTTTCACCAGCTCTTTTCGCCGTTGCTCGGTAGGAACGGGGAACGACAACCGGATGACGTTGCCGTCGTTGGACGGGGTGATCCCGAGTTCGGAGCTCTGGAGGGCTTTCTCGATGGCACCGAGGGATCCTTTGTCGTAGGGCGAGACGACCAGCAGCCTGGCTTCGGGCACGCTGAACCCGGCCATCTGACGGAGCTCCGTTTCGGCCCCGTAGTAGTCGACCTTCAGGTGTTCGACCAGCGCAGGGGTGGCCCGTCCCGTCCGAATCGACCCGAACTCGGCATGGGCATGGTCGACCGCTTTGGCCATGTGCTCACGCGCATCTGCCACTACCAGCGCAATCAGGTCGTCATCCATTAGCGAACCAGCGTAGCCAGCAGGGGTCGGCACCACTCTGATGCCGGTTCGACCTGGGACTTCATCGGACCAAGGTCCCGATGGGGTCGCCGCCGAGTGCCTTGCGGATGTTGCCGGGCCCCATCAGGTCGAAGACCCGGATGGGCAGCCCGTTGTCCTTGCAGAACGTGATGGCGGTGAGGTCCATCACCCGCAGATCCTTGGACACCACCTCCATGAAGGAGACCTCGTCGTACCGGGTGGCGGTGGGGTCGAGTCGGGGGTCGGCGGTGTAGACGCCGTCCACCCCGCCGTGGGTGCCCTTGCACAGCAGCCCGGCTTCGATCTC
>JADGOF010000478.1 GCA_017883105.1 Acidimicrobiales bacterium | reverse complement strand
AGGGGCGTTCAAAGCATCAGAGTGGCGTCGGGCGCCCGGTCAATTTCCACCAGTTTTGGTCGATTTCGGTCGCTTTCGAGAAAGACACCAGCCACCTAGGACTATGTGTCGTACTTCTGGAACGCGGCGACCCAGTTGGTGGCAATTGCCCGTTGGGCCACAACCAGGGTGATCCTTCCGGAACAGACGAGGCCATTCAGCCTGTTCTCCAAAGCATCTTTGGTGTTGTAGGTCGATGCAGTGTTGGGTCTGTCGTTCGGCTCGATCCAAAGGTTGGACGGGTCATTCGGGTCTCCGCCAAGTTCTAGGGAGATCAGGTGGTCGTACTCTGCGGTGTGCAGGGAGCCGGTGTATCCGTAGGCGGCGGCTGACGCAACCTTCTCCTCACCCGTTACGCCTTCCGGCGGGCGTATGGTCGAGGTGTACCCGCTCTGACAGATTGTGGAGCCGATGGTGCCTTGGGTCACCCGTGGGTTCACAGCCCCTGGGGTGCAGTTCGGGTCGGGAAGCGGATCAGAGCCGACGTAGGTGTAATGACAAGACCCGGGTGCGGGCTGAGGTTGTATGGCGTAACTCGCCTGCGGCCCACGGCCAATCTGGATGCCCGTGGGCGCCGGCCGAGCGACGGTCGTGGTGGTTGGAGGTGCCGACGTGGTCGTCGGTGCCGTCATTGGCGCTGTTGACGTTCTGACGTCGGGATGCTGCACAGTGGAGGTAGTACAAGCAGCTACGAACAGCCCGAGGATGGCCAGCACACCCGCGGAGAGATTCCTTGACACTTGAGTGTTGCCGAGCATGGCGTACGAAGGCTAGTCCGAACGCATCACCACCAATCCTGACGATCGGCGAGGGCACAAGAGACATTCGGGCGCCCGATTGCGGATGGTCCTCTTGTGTTGATCGGTCGGTGTCTCAGGTGGCGACAACGCTGGGGCTGCGTGCGTCACAATGGCACAGGCATTTCGAACGACAGCAAGTGGGAGACGACGTGGAATCGGCGATTCGTGTCGAGCACCTACAGGTGAGGCGTGGTGGGAGGATCGTCGTAGGGGAGGTCTCGTTCACCGTGTCCTCGGGATCTTTGGTCGGCTTGCTCGGCCCGAGCGGTTGTGGCAAGACAACGCTCATGCGGTGCCTGGCCGGGACGCAGATCGTGGCCGGCGGGTCGGTAGAATTGTTTGGGCAGCCGGCCGGGTCGCCGGCCCTACGAAGTCAGGTGGGGTACGTTACCCAGGCACCGTCGGTCTACTCGGATCTCACCGTCACGGAGAACCTTCGTTACTTCGCCACCATCCTGGCTCTGCCATCCACCGCCGCCGACCGCGTCATCACCGATGTCGGCCTTGGTCGACACGCCGACACGGTCGTGGGACGCCTCTCGGGGGGCGAGCAGGCACGCGTGTCGTTGGCCACCGCCCTTCTCGGTTCGCCCCGACTGCTTGTGCTCGACGAGCCCACGGTGGGCCTCGACCCTCTGTTACGGCGAGACCTCTGGGCGTTGTTCGCCGCCCTTGCCGCGGCCGGGACGACGCTCATCGTGTCCAGCCATGTCATGGAGGAGGCGGAGCGCTGCCAGAGGCTCCTGCTCATGCGCGACGGCCAGATCCTGGCAGACGACTCGCCGGAGGCGCTCTTGGCGCGCACCGGATCGACCGACTTCGAATCGGCCTTCATCGCCCTCATCGAGAACCCGTCGACATGACCCTGCGTCGCACCGTTGCCACCGCACGCCGCGTTCTGCGACAGCTACGTCACGACCCGCGGACTGTGGCCCTGATCGTGGCCGTGCCGGCTGTCCTGATGGGGCTGCTCGCTTGGAGCCTCCATGGCCGTTCCGGCGCTTTCAACCGGTTCGGGCCGCCGTTGCTCGGGATCTTCCCGCTCATCGTCATGTTCCTCGTGACCTCGGTCGCCACCCTCCGCGAACGGACGAGCGGAACCCTTGAACGCTTGTTGACCATGCCGTTGGCCAAAGCGGACTTTGTCATGGGATACGCCCTCGCCTTCGGGCTCACCGCGGTAGTCCAAGCCCTCGTCGTGTCGGGGCTCTCGTTTGGCCTCTACGGCCTTCACGTGAGCGGTTCAGCCTGGCTCGTCGTCGTAGTGGCGGTGGTGGATGCCTTGCTGGGCACTGCACTCGGGCTCTCGCTCAGCGCCCTGGCGTCGACCGAATTCCAGGCCGTGCAATTCATGCCCGCGTTCATCCTGCCGCAGCTGCTGCTCTGCGGCATCATCGTGCCCCGCTCCCAGCTGCCAGCCGCCCTGCACTGGTTGTCCGACCTCTTACCGATGTCCTATGCGGTGGACGCGACACAGCAGCTTGGAGTGTCCGCCACAGTGACCTCCGAGGTCCTGCTGGACATCGGTGTGGTTGCGATGTTCGTCGTGGCCGCTCTGCTGGTTGGCGCTACGACCCTCCGCCGCCGAACCCAGTAGATCATTCGAGGTTCCCGAACACCAATGATGTTGTTGAGCATCCGTGAGGGTCCACCGCCGAATGGTTGGTCCTTTGTAATTTCGGATGCACCGGGGTCGTCGGCCTGACTTCAGAT
>JADGOF010000477.1 GCA_017883105.1 Acidimicrobiales bacterium | reverse complement strand
CAGATCGTCTCGACGGAGACCTCCTTGCGGAACTGGGCGCGTGGGTTGTGGGCGCCGTTCTGGTGGTTCTTCCACGAGATGCGAGCCAGCACCTGGGTCAGCTCCTCCTCGTCGACGCCGTACTTCTTGGCGTAGGCGGGGGCGACCATGGAGAACATGGCGGCGGCGGTGAGGGTACGGGCCGTCCCGTCGTTGGGGATGGGGAAGGCGTTGAGTCCCTGGTAACCCGAGTCCTTGACCTTCTCCGCACCTACGGCCATGGCCACGTCGTAGGCCCCGGAGGCCACGGCGTAGGCCGCGGCCCGCAGGGCTTCGGAGCCGCTGGTGCAGTAGTTCTCGACCCGGGTGACCGGCTTGTTCTCCAGCTGCAGGGGCCGGGCCAGGGTGATGCCGCTCATTCCCGACTGGGCGGTGCCCAACCAGTAGGCGTCGACGTCGTCCTTGGTGACGCCGGCCGAGGCGAAGGTGTCTTCGGAGGCCTCGATGATCAAGTCATCGAGGCCCTTGTCCCAGTGCTCGGCGAATCGGGTACAACCCATGCCGACGATCGCCACCCGGTCCTTGATCCCATGCGATGCCATCGTGTGTCTCCTGTTCTTGCGATCTTGTGTGCGAATTGGTGCGCGGCGTCGGCGACGGTCTACTCAGGCGTCGCCCGGTGCGGGTGCATCCGCGGGGCGGTCCTGGGCGGCCACCGGCTTGGCCTTCCAGAAGTAGTCGTGGATGCCGTCGGCGGTGTAGAGCTTGCGGAACGTCATGGTCACCCGGTCGCCGATGTCCACCGACTTGGCGTCGACGTCGGTCAGCTCTACCGGAAACCGCCCTCCGCCGTCGAAGTCGAGGACGGCGAAGACGATGGGCGGGCTGGCCGAGAAGGACAGATGGTCGATGGTGTAGGTGGCGATGGTGGCGATGGTGTCGGCCCGGTCGATCGGCTCCATGTCATCGACGGCGCCACCCTCTCTGGAGATCCTGGCCGGGGGCAGGTGCACGGCCTCGGAGGTGCGGTCGCGAGAACCGACGAAGCCGAACTTCCAGTCCTCGTTGCGCCACGCGGCCGAGGAGGAGACCCGCTGGGGCTCGGGGCGGCGGGGCGGCTCGGGGGTGACCATGCCCCGCCAGGTGAGGAACTTGCCGTAGGGGAGGTCGGCACCGCGGGCGATCTGGTCGTCCACCGTGTCCGACGGGCTCCACGCGCCAAGGGCGCCGGTGGTGCGGAAGAGGAGGACGTCGGCGCCGTCGGCCAGCGCCACCACGGCCACAATCTGGCCCGGCTCAGCACGCTCGAGCATCGAGGCCAGTACCAGGCCCGGATGGGCCGTCCCGGTCTGCCCGATGGTGGAGGAGAGGTCGTCCGCCAGGGCGCCGTCCTGCACGCCGAGCTTGCGTCCCAGGGCCTTGGCCGCCCGCCCGTGCATGCCGGTCACCACTACGTGATCGACCTGTTCGGCGGTGAGGCCGGCGTGCTTCAGCGCCGAGTCCCACGCCTGGGACCCGAGAGGGACGTAGCGGGTCTCCCCGAACCGCTCCTCCCACACCTTGGAGCGACGTTCGCCGGGCGTGCGCCAACGGTCGAGGAATTCGTCGCTCACCGACGCCCCACCCAGGTACTCGGCGATGACCGGGGTGCCCGGCCCGTCGTCCCCGACCACCACCGCAGCGGCACCGTCGCCGCCGGCCGACTCGTCGCCCGAGGTGGGCAGCCCGTCCCGCATGTCGGCGAGGACCACCAGCGTGGTCCCCGATCCCGCGGCCGCAAGGCTGGTCCGCAGTGCCCCGGCCCCCGACCGGAGCGCCCCGCCGAAGTCGAAGGCCGCCACGTGGGCCGGCTGGCGCAGGGCGGCGTGGATGGTGGTGGCATTGGTCTTGTCGAGGTAGGCCGGGGAGGCGGTGGCGAAGAAGATGTTCTCCGGTGCCGCCCCGGGTGCGGTCCGCAGGGCGAGGCGGGCCGCCTCGACGCCCATGGTGGTGGTGTCCTCGTCATGGGAGGCCACCGAGCGTGTCCCCTTGCCGCCGCCGCTGCCGAACACCTGGCCCACCGCCGAGCGTTGGAGACGGCGATAGGGCACGTACCCGGCGATGCTGACGATGCCTCTCATGACGATGGTGTTCCCTTCCTTGTGGCGGTGCGCCGGCTCGACGATCGGCTCCGGCGGCGTTGACCAGGTCTCTTCCCCGATCCGGACGCTGAGCACCCGGCCCGGACCTGACCCGTCGGCCCTGGTGGACCGGCCGACGCTGGCCTCAACTGCTCCGCCATCCTATGATGATCACAGTATCTGACGGTCAGTCAGGAAACCACTGCGGTATCCACCGCGGCCCGAGGATGGAGGCCCCACCATGGACTTCGAGTTCACCACGGAGCAGCTCGAGTTCGTCAAGGAAGTCGAACGGTTCCTCGACGACAACAACGACCCCGAGGTCTTTGACGTCACCCGCGAGAACATGGCCCAGATCGTGGACACCCCGACCCGGCGCAAGTTCATGGCCAAGGTGGGTGAGCAGGGGTGGCTGGGCATCACCTGGCCCGAGGAGTACGGCGGCAAGAACGG
>JADGOF010000476.1 GCA_017883105.1 Acidimicrobiales bacterium | reverse complement strand
ACCAATTTCTACGTGAGCCCTAACACCAACCCCGCGGCACGGCCCGACATCGGTCCTGGCACGGTGCGCGAGGCCGTCCGCGCCGTGAGGCCGAGCCACGCCTTCCTGGTCATGGCCACCGGCATCGTCTCAATCGCGATGCAGACCATCGTGCCTGCGTCCCGTCAAACCAGGCCGGAAAGGCAGGGGGCCGCAGTTGCCGCCCGGCGCCATAAATGACTGTCCAGCCCGACGGCCAAGCTCCGGCGGGTTGCGGGCACCAAAGACCGCCGGGCAAAATCGCTACCCGAGGACCGGTGCCCGAGAACGCACGGAAAGCGGCTGGTTTGCCCACCACACCCGAGATCACCCGGGTGAAGGCGTGCCCACAATCTCCGGCCTCCCCTCGATCAGCTCCCTCACATCCAATCCCTGCTCCGCAAGCACGGGCAAAAGCACCTTCTCTTCCTTCTCCATCCGCAGCGCGAAGAGCACGAGGAACGCGCGGGCGGCCATAGCGGCCTCCAACGGAGTGGCTGCCTTCTTGATGGACTCCACCTGGCGCAGCAGCGCCCGGTGGTCGACCTCCATGGCGGCGACCAAGCCGCGTTCTCCGGCGCCACGCGCGAGGTTGTAGACCATGCGCTCCTCGGTGCGTAGATGTGGGACGACCTCGCGGGTGAGGTAGTCCAGCAGCTCGCCGCGGCTTGGCTCCGGATCGGCGCCTCGGGCCACGGCTCCGATGACTGCATAGACGCGCGCGGTGAGCTCGGCCCACAGCTCGGCGTGGTGCTCTTCGGCCGCCTTTGTGATGCTGTTCGTCCCACGCTCGCTCATGACCGGTTCTCCCATTTTCCCTCCGACTGATGTAAGTACACGCGGCGGCCGCAGACGCAAGAGCCTGGGTCACGGTCTGCAGTTTCCACGGTCGACGTCGTAAAAACAAGTGGGCCTCGTGTTAGCTACCCTGCGCAGCGATGGCCTTGGGCGCCGTGGATGCACTGAAAAGCCAGGAGTGCCAAGCACGCCGACGGTACACCTGAACCGCGGTTCCCCTTGCTGGAACGAGATTGCCCTCGATCCAATTGTCACGGACGAAAGTGTAATAAACTGTTTCAACCCGCTCCGCCGCAAAGGGCGGGCAGGAGCGCCGCGAGTGCCCATCACGTTCGAACCGGAGGAGTCCTATGAGTACGGTCGTTGTCACAACAAGCCCCGCAGATGTCCACGTCGTCGAGTCCGTCAAGAATCATCATGAACGGCTGGCCGGCGCCCTTGGCGTCCACGTGGAGGCGCTTCTGGAGGCTGCAGCCCGGGGCGGCCTGCCCGGCACCGCCTCCGACGCCCTAGTCCGGTGGTGCGACGCTGAGCTCATACCGCATGCCCTCGCAGAGGAGCAAGCCATGTACCCCGCGGCCCACGAGGACCCTCGTGCCCGACTGCTGGTCGACGCCATGCTTGCCGAGCACCGCGACCTGGTCGCCCTGGTTGAGACCATTCGGCAGGCCACCAGCCCGGTGCGCGCTGCAGCCAACGCCCAGGCCCTGCGGTCACTGTTCGAATCGCACATTGTCAAGGAGAACGAGCAGATCCTGCCGCTGCTGACCGAGTCCAGCGAGGTCTCTCTGGCAGTCATCCTCGACGGCATGCATGAGCTGCTCGGCCGCCAAGACCATAGTGAGTACGCCGAGGCCGCAGCCGAGTGCGGATGCGGGGGCGAATGCGGCTGTGGTCATCAACACCCGTCCGATCTCGACGCACCGTGGGAGGACCCCGCGCGATGACCACCTGTGGCATCCCCGAAAGTGTGAAGGAGTCAGCGCTCGAGAACCTGCAACGGTGGGAGACGGCAGGCGGGCACTGGCAGGTCTTGTCCCGAAGCCCGTCCGGACTTGTCGTCGCGCTGCTGCGCTGCGACGGTGGCGAGGAGGCGCACCGCTTCACCAGCCCCGACCCTGCCCTGGCGGCATACATCGGCGACCGCGAGACAAGCGAGCGATGAAGCCCCATGGCTGTCTCAGGGCGTCCGCCTGACCGATGACCGGTCCCGGCAAGGTCGACTTCGTACGGCATCCAAGCTCGACTTGTACGCCTCCAACTCCGCAAGCAACTCGTATACGTACTGCGCGTCTTGGGAACGGTGGCCGCACTCGGTGACTGGGCAGCGAAGATGTGCTCACCTGTCGGCGTGGAAGCTCCGTGCCGATGCCGGTCACACCGAGGCTTGGCTCCTCTAAGTCCGGTCATCGTTCCCCCCAACTGCGAGGCGTCTAAACTCGGGCGATGCCTGATCGAAGTCCTGCCGCGCCACGCCGACGTCGCGTAGCGCAGCAGTCACCCCGACGTCCGCGTGAGCCAGGCTGGGTGCCGAATCAACACGGGGCCTGGGCGATGCTCATCGTGCCGTTCGCCGTCGGCGCCCTTGATACGGGGCCGAGCTGGCGACACCTGCCGCTGCTGTTCGCCTGGCTGGCCGGGTACTTCGCGTTCTTCGCCGCTGGGCTCTGGCTACGGTCCCGGGGCAAGCGTCGCTACTGGCCGCCGGTGCCCGCCTATGGGGTCCTAACCGTCGTGCT
>JADGOF010000475.1 GCA_017883105.1 Acidimicrobiales bacterium | reverse complement strand
CGGTCTCGCGCCGACCGTGATGCTTTCGTGCGTGCGCAAGTCCTTTCAGGCCGATTGGTTTCGGGAAATTCCACTTTCAGTGCCTGACCCCGAGAATCCGCGGCATAGAGACCCCGGCCGATGACGACGTTCGCCGACCCTCCCGGCGCTCCACAGACGCTCCGTCGACGCTTGACAAGCCGTTTGTCTGCGCCGTATACGGGCAGCCGTCCGAGGTTTCCGGGGTCCGTCCGAGGTGTCGGGAGAGTCTGATGGTGGACAGCGGATCAAACCCTCTGCGTTATGATAAATCGGGCCTTTATGCGGGCTATCCGCTGTGGAAAAGGCCGTTGATATGGAATATCCGCCTACCGAAAGCACAGGAACAAGCTGGTGTTCTCGGACGGTTAGAGGTCGGCTTGGTGTTTCGATGGAGGATCTCGCCGAGCAGTCTTGGGCCGGCTACCGGCGCGCGGAGGAGCATGGTGGCGACTGCCTGGTCCGCCCCTCAATTCCGGTTCTTTTCTTCGGCGACGACCGACGCTACTTCGAATCCCCGCGCCGGGTCATCACCGTCGGGCTCAACCCCTCGTGCCGGGAGTTTCCTCCGGAGGATCGCTTCGAACGCTTCCCGCACGCCCGAGCACTTACCTCCGTCGCACCCGCACTGGATCGGCACCTTCGGGCCCTGCGCGACTACTTTCGGGAACGACCGTACGATGCTTGGTTCCAACCAGCGTTCGAACCGCTGCTGAACGGTCTCGGAGCGAGCTTCTACGATGGAGCGCCGAGCACTGCTCTGCACACGGACCTGTGCTCACCCCTGGCAACAGATCCGACCTGGAGCCAACTCCGCGGTGTTCGCGAACTACTGGAGGGCGATGGGGTTGGTCTCTGGCACAAGCTTGTCGAGCGGCTCGCTCCGGACGCGATCCTGATCTCGGTTGCGCGCTCCCATCTCGACAAGATAGGCTTTCCTCGGGTCGGTGCTTGGAAGACGATCTTCACCGTGGAGCGAGAGAACCCTTTCGCCGTCGAGGCCGTGCGCATTCGTGTGACCGACGACCGGACCACCTTGCTCGTATTCGGCCGCGCAGCGAACATCCCGTTCGGGACCGTCTCCGGGGCGGACAAACGGCGCATCGGTGCCGCCATCGGCCAGGTGCTGGATGCGTGACCAGAGGCTGTTCGTGCAGTTCATCCACCCGGGCGGCGAGCACAACCCGAACGGGTCGAAGACCATGCCGTGGAACAGCGGTCTCCACCGGCGCAAGTTCCTGGTCACCGAAGGCCGCTACCTCGATGCAGCGAATCAGCCGCGCGACGGGAATGTGGCCTTCTGGGGGGAATGGGAGCCCCAGTCGCACATCGTGCACGAGTACCGCGTTGGCGTTCCCGACGGTCCGCGGTGGAGTCACCAACCGTTCTACGACCTTCGCGGAGCGACTGGAAGGCCGCCGCGGCAGAACACCGATCCCTTCGTGTTCGGCGACCGATTCCACTACACGGGGTGCCTTCAGGCCACGAAGAGGGGGCCCACCCAACTGCGTTACCTCGATCGTGGTTCGATCATCCTCTTCGGCTCATGCCTCGGCCTGTCCCGCTTCGTGGTCGACACCATCTTTGTCGTCGACCGCTGGATGGACCACTCGGCCCGCGATCACGAACGTCCCGAGCTGAGGCGGGAGGTTGCCAAGGCGTTTGGCGACGTGGTTCTCGATCGCTGGTACGCGGGCTGCTCTGCGTCCGAACATCGCTTCCGCCTCTACTTCGGGGCGACGCCCGACAACCCGGTCGATGGAACCTTCAGCTTCTTCCCATGCCTACCCGAGGCCGAAGCGAGCCGGGGATTCGCCCGTCCGACCATCCAGATCGACCGCCGGATCACCGCGACTCTCAAGCAGGGGAAGAAGCTCACCCTTCTCGACTCTGGCGCGGTTGCGAACGCAGTCTGGCGCGAGGTAGTTGACCAGGTCAGGGCCCAGGGGTTGCGCCTTGGAGTGCGGGCTGAGTTGCCGCCTCGCGTGAGCTAGGTCTTGCTTCACGTACGCGGACTCCGACCCGAGCCGGAAGCTCATCCGGCAGGTTCTGAACGCTGTGGTCGAGTTCGAACGGTCGGCGCTGGTGGTGAAGCTACGAGCAGAAGCGGAAACAGAGGGGACGTTCTTAGTTTCTTAGTCTGTCGCTAGCGGCCCCGCCCGGCTCACCGCGGGGCTCGGTGGTGCCCGGTGATGCTTGTGCAGGCCCACATGCTCGCGTCGATCAACCCGCCCACGGGTTGCTCCGCTCCGAGGGGAGGCTCGGGGGTTCAGCCCCTGAAAAGGGAGTGTAGGCATAAGTCGAGCCGGCGCAAGCGACTGTGCGCGCGGAAGTCGCGTAGCGCGGCGCGGCTCTCAGGGACGATCAGCCCCACGGCTCTGCGCCACTCGCTCGGCGCGCAGGTCGATCAGGTGACCGACGCTGGCGAAAACCGGATTGATGCCGTCTTGCGTGCGCAGCCCGCTAGTCCTGCCACACGTTGAGTAACGCAACGCCGGTGGCCGCAAAATCGTCGGTGTGGCGGGTGACGACGGTGTAGCCGTGGTGAACCG
>JADGOF010000474.1 GCA_017883105.1 Acidimicrobiales bacterium | reverse complement strand
ACCCCGACGCACTCGGCCACCTCGTAGACGTCGTCCTCCCAGAAGGGATTGATCCACACGTGGCGACGGAAGGTCTCCACCGGATCGTTCTTCCAGTAGCCCGGCATCTTGTTGGCGGTCGAGCGCAACTTCTTGATGAGGTCGGGAAGGAACTGGGCGCCATTCTCCACCGAGGCGATCCGCAGGTTGGGGAAGCGTTCGAAATGGTCCTCGAAGATGAGGGTGAGCAGGTAGTCACGGATGGCCTGTTCGATGGCGAAGGTCTTGATGGAGGGCTTCCATCCTCCCGAGAAGGTGGCCGCGAATCCGTCCGCCGCATAGCCGTTGGACGACAGGCCGCTGTCGCCGGCATGGACCACCACGGTGATGCCGGCATCGTTGGCCAGACTCCAGAATGCGTCGAACATCGGGTCGAACGGATTGCGGCGCCCGAGCGCGGTGACCGGGGCGGCCGGCCGCATGACCACGGTGCGGGCACCCTGGTCGAGGGACCAGGCCAACTCCTCTGCGGCCCACTCCGGATCGGCCAGGGTGATGTACGGGGCGGCATAGATACGGTCCGCGTAGTTGAACGTCCAGTCCTCGACCAACCATCGGTTGAAAGCCCGAAACAGGCTGCACACCGCCTCCGGGTCGTGGGCCAGGGGCTCCTCGTAGATCATGCCCAGGGTGGGGTAGAGGAGGCACCCGACCAGACCTTGCTCATCAAGTGTCGCCAGGCGCGCCTCGGGCTCGCGGTAGGCCGGACGGACCGGTTCGCGCTTGGCCAGGAACTCCATGGGATTCCGGTGGTCGGGATTGCCGCGGAAGTAGTCGTGCATGGCGCCGGGCATGGCCACCGGGTCGAAGGTGGGATTGGTCACCGCCCGGTTCACCCTTCCCCCGATCACGTGGTAGCGGCGACCATCGATCTCGCTCCACTGGACGACCCGGGACCCGAGCGCCGGGTCGAGATGCCGGGTGAAGGCATCGATGGCCTCGTAGTAGTGGTTGTCGGCATCGAATACCGGATGGTCGAGCTCGAAGGAATCGCTCACGGTCGGTCTCCTCGTGGATGGGGCCCCTGTGGGGACCGCACCATCCTAAATCGCTTCTCCCTTCTGGTCCGTACCGTAGGGTCGGGTCATGGCCATCTATCAATTGGGCGACCTCGTACCGCGTATCGATCCGGAGGCGTACATCCACCCCGAGGCGGTGATCATCGGCGACGTGATCGTAGGACCGGAATCGACTGTCTGGCCGGGGGCGGTACTGCGCGGCGACTACGGGACCATCACCATCGGGGCGCGTTCGAGTGTGCAGGACGGCACCGTCATCCATGCCGGTCCCGGATTTCCCACCACGGTGGGTGACGGGTGCGTGATCGGACATCTGGCCCACCTCGAGGGCTGCACCATCGAGGACGGCTCCCTGGTCGGCTCCGGCTCGGTAGTGCTCCACCACGCGGTGATCCGCACCGGTGCCACCGTCGGCGCCAATGCCGTCGTCCCCAACCGGATGGAGGTGCCGCCCGGGGCCCTGGCCATCGGCGTTCCGGCCGCCATCCGGCCGGACAAGTCGAGCCTGGAGACGATCCGGCTGTCGGCCGCCGAGTACGTGGCGAACGGACACCGGTATCGGGGATCGCTCATCCTGCTCGACTGACCGGTGCATCCCCACGGAAGGGGGCTCCCGACCAGGCCCCGGGTGCCACCTGCCATGAGGCAGACTTTTCTCCATGCAAGGAAACCTCACAGCGGCCGGCAAGACCACACCAGCCACCCGGTCATCCATCGAGGAGTATCTGGCCGCGGGGGAGTTTTTCTGGCTGGACCTCGAGGGTGTCGACACCGAGGCCCACGACATACTGCTCAGCGTGTTCAAGATCCACCACCTGGCCGTCGATGATGCCCAGCACTTCGGGCAGCGCCCCAAGCTCGAGGACTACGACGACTTCACCTACATGGTGGTGCACGGCGCGGGATCCGACGACTCCTCCACCGTGGAGGTGCACTTCGTCTTTGCCGACCACTTCATCATCACCGTCCACCGCGTGCCGTGCGCCGCCCTGGAGAAGGTACGCGAGCGGATCGGCCATCGGAAGCCGACCGAACTCGAATCCCCGCAGCTCGCGCTGGTCTACCTGGTCATCGATCACCTGGTCGACACCTTCTTCCCCATGCTGGACAGGTTCGACAGCCGGATCGACGAGCTCGAGGACGCCATTCTGGTCAAGCCGACCGAGGCGCAGCTGGGCACCCTGTTCGCCATGAAGCGATCGCTGATCTCCGTCCGCAAGGTGATCACCCCGCAAAGGGACATGTTCGCCGGCATCTCCTCGGGGGTGTCCGACCTGCCCGGGGTGAGCGTCGAGGGCCAGCGCTACATGCGGGACATCTACGACCATCTGATCCGCCTCAGTGACCTGGTCGACGGCTACCGCGATCTGCTCAGCGGAGTGATGGACACCCACCTGTCCACGGTGTCCAACCGGTTGAACGTGGTCATGAAGCAGCTGACCATCATCGCCACCATCTTCCTGCCTCTGACCTTCCTCACCGGCTTCTTCGGTCAGAACTTCTCCTACCTGGT
>JADGOF010000473.1 GCA_017883105.1 Acidimicrobiales bacterium | reverse complement strand
CACTTCGTGGGGCACGCCCAGGTCTCGGGCCAGACGGCGGGCGTAGGCCAGGTCCTCACTTCCCGGTGTCCCGACGGTGAACGCGGTGCAGTCGGGGTGCAGCTCCTTGACATGGATAAGTGCCAGCGACGAGTCGAGCCCGCCCGAAAGGATGACACCCACCGGTAGATCGGTGTCCACCCGACGGGTGATGGCCTGACGGTAGGTGGCCACTACGGCCGCCTTGGCCTCGTCCACATCGTCGAGCACCGGCTGGCCCTCGCCCAGACGCAGCAGATCGACGTAGGGATGGAGCACCGGGTCCTGTCCGCGCATTGCCGTTCCGCAATGGCCGGGCGGCACTTCGAAGACCTTTGCCCCCAGGGTCGTGAATGCCTTGACCTCGGACGCGACGTGGATCCGACCCTGGCTGCGAGCCCAGTAGAGCGGCTTGACGCCAGCCGGGTCACGGGCGAGGAATACCGCCCCGGAGGCGTGGTCGAAGGCGGCGAAGGCGAACTCCCCCCGGAACTCGAGCAGCGCGTCCTCTCCCCAGGCGATGAACGCCTCCAGCACCACTTCGGTGTCGGACAGTGACCGCTGGGAGATACCTTCTGATTCGAGTCGCTTCCGCAGGTCGCCATGGTTGAAGACCTCGCCGTTGTAACAGAGCGACCACCGCCCGTCGCTGCTGGCCCATGGCTGGATGGCGTGGTCCCGATCGACGATCCTAAGTCGCGCTGTGGCCAACAGGGCATCATCGGCCGACCGGTATTCGAGACGTTCACCTCGAGGGGCGATGGCCGTGACCATGGCGTCGAACTCCGCCTGGGCCTTGGCGACGCGCGGACCGACGACCAACGCAATTCCGCACACGACAGACCCTAGGACGAGGTCAGCGCGATGGATTCGAAACGGGCCGCGTGGTCCGGGGCCAGACACACGTGCCAGGCCCGGCCCTCGTCGATCACGTTGAGGACCCCCTCGTCGAGTTGGCCCAGCAGGACCTCACGGAGCGCATCCGCCGCGCCGAAACGCTCGAACCAGGCCAGCTCGATGTCCGCCGCCCATCCCCGGCAGTGGACGCTCGGGAGGAAGGCCGAGAACCCGAGTCGTCGCAGCTTCTGCTGGTGCTCGACACTGCGGACGATCGAATTGACCCAGATCGGAGGCGCCCCGCTCGGTGCCTTCTTGGCCGTGATGCCGGCGATCTCGTTCAGCATGGCCACCATCGCCGGGCGGGCGCGGACAAAGGGCAGTCCCGGTCCCCGGGGCTCCCGGTCGGGCAGGAGACGGTGCATCAGGAAGTCCCGGCCCCGGTGGACCAAGCCGTCCGATGCTACCCCGAACCCGAAATCGACGGCACCGGCCCGCCGGAGGTCACGCAGATCGACCAGGTCGGAGGCGCGCTCGACGGACGCACCATCGGAGAAGTCGGGGACCGATCCCCACCAGGCGAGATCCAGGGTCTGCAGGAGCAGGATACGCACCAGGGCCGCGGCACTGCCGGCGTTCGAGGCCTGGGTCGGCTCGAACCGGGCGTACTCCTCGGCGGCTTGTTCGACCATCTTCCGGTGGCCGCCGTCGAGGTCATCCAGGAATCCGAACTCCTCGTTCTGCAGCCCGGATTCGACTGCATCGACCACCTCGGCGTCCGGTGCGTCCGGGCCCAGATCCACCAGTGCTGCGTAGACCGAATCGATCTTGGAACGTCGGACCAGCAAGAGGGCCGCAGGATCGACGTCAGACGCAGCAGGAGTCATGACCAAAGAGAACCTAGCATCGGAGCCCCGAGTGGCCCCGGAGACGGGATGCGGTGGCGCTGACTCCGAGAGCCGGGGGAAGGAGAACCGGTCGCCGGATCGTTGACGAGATCCACCAGGTCAGAGGAAGATACGCTGACCACTCGTGGCGGGCACCGACCCTTCTCGGCCGAACGGGAACCAAGCGAATCCTCGGGCGCTCCGGTCGTGGGGCGGCCGGTACGGTGTCCTGCTCGTCGCCGTGGCGGCCACGGCCTGTGGAGGCGGGAGCGCGACCAGCCCGGCGGTCACCGCGAAGAGCGCCACCACCACGGTCGCCCCGACCACCACGGTGCCTCCCACCACCACAACGGACCCCGGCCTCTTGCCCCAAACGTCCATCCGGCCACCGATCGACACGTCGTTGCAGACCACCCTGGCTCCTCTGTGGTCGGCCATCACCGCCGGCCCGCCGTCCACCGGCCTTCCCGTCTTCTTTCCGGAGAACGCGTACCTCCAGATCAAGACCGGTGAGCTACCCGACCCGGCCTCCGACTACGCCGACCGCCTGATCGCCTTCTACAACCTCGACATCCCCGCCTACCAACGGGCGCTGGGTACCGGATCCTCCACCGCCAGACTTCTCCGTGTCGAGGCCGACTCCGCCGACGCGGTATGGATCGCGCCGGGGTCGTGCGAGAACAAGGTCGGGTACTGGCACCTCCCCGGCGTGCGATTGGTCTACGAGGAAGGCGGCGCCATCCGGTCCTTCGCCGTGGCCTCGCTGATCTCGTGGCGCGGCGTCTGGTACGTGGTCCACCTCGGGCCCAATCCCCGGCCCAGCGACGTCGGCACCGTCGATCA
>JADGOF010000054.1 GCA_017883105.1 Acidimicrobiales bacterium | reverse complement strand
CCCAGGCAATAGCATGGACACGTGAAGGTTTCGACCCGAGGTGACTACGCGAGCCGGGCGCTGCTTTCCCTGGCCCTCCATACTGAAGGGGACGGTCCCACCGCGGTCAGGGACATCGCCGAGCGCACCGGCCTCCCCCAGCCCTATCTCGAGCAGATCCTGTTGGCCCTCAAGGGAGCTGGACTGGTCCGCTCCAAGCGTGGCGTCGGCGGGGGGTACGTGCTGGCCCGGCCCCCTGAGGAGATCACCCTGTCCCAGATCGTCTCGGCGGTCGACGGTCCCATCGTGGCCGGGGACTTCGGGCTCCCCCATGAGAACGGCGCCTGCGACCACGAGGGGCAGTGCGTCCTGCTCACCGTGTGGGCCGATGTCGGCGAGCACATGCGCACCCACCTCGAGTCGTTCAACCTGGCCGACATGGTGGCACGGGCCCAGGGTCGGGTACCAGCCCTCCGCCGGACCGCCGGCTGATTCTCCGGTCCGGCCGAGCGGTGAAGGCCTGATGGTGTCATGAACGCGGCACGCATCGGCGTCCTCCTGGTCGGCGTGGCCATCCTGGTGGCCAACGCCGTCGCCGTCATCGCCGTGTTGATCGTCCCCCGGTCGTCGGGAAGGTGGGCCGCACTCCCCATGCGGGCGGTGCGGGGGCTCTTCCGCAAGCTGGCCCTGCTGGCCCGCAGCTACATCGGCATGGACCGGATCTTGGCCATGAGCGAGCCGGTGGCCCTGGTGGTGCTGCTGGGCAGCTGGCTCGTCGTGGCCGTCCTCGGGTTCACCCTGATCAACTGGGGCATCGACGGGTCTGGTCCGACCCAGGCGTTCTCCGAGGCCGGCTCGTCGGTGTTCACCCTGGGCTTCACCCTCAGCCACACCACCGGCTCCCACCTGGTCGACTTCATTGCCGCCGGCACCGGGCTGGTGCTGGTGCCCTGCAGATTGCCTACCTGCCCACCCTCTATGCCGCATACAACCGCCGCAAGACGCTGGTCACCCTGCTCGAGAGCCGTGCCGGTGCCCCGGCCTGGGGACCCGAACTGCTCATCCGGCACCATTCGGTGGGCCTCATCGACAATCTTCCCAGTCTCTTCGCCGAGTGGGAACGGTGGGCGGCCGACGTGGCCGAAAGCCACACAAGCTATCCCTCGCTGCTCTACCTGCGCTCCCCGCGATCCCAGAACTCCTGGGTGGTCAGTCTGATCGCCGTGATGGACGCCGCCGCCCTCGTCCTGTCCGTCGATCCGGAGGGTGCGCCCATCGAAGCCCGGATGTGCATGCGGATGCGGTTCACCTGCCTGCGGGACATCGCCCAGGTGAACCGCATCCCGTTCAACCCCGATCCCCACCCCGACGACCCGATCCTGCTGCCGCAGGACGAGTTCGAGGTGGCCGGCACCCGGTTGGCATCGATCGGCTACCCGATCTCGCGACCCCTGGACGAAGCCTGGCCCCACTTCCGAGGGTGGCGGGTCAACTACGAGGAGGTCGCCTACGCCCTGACATCGGCCCTCAATGCCCCGCCGGCCCGGTGGACCGGTCCCCGTCGCCTCTTCCGGGCCGAGTCGCTCGAGCCCAACCGGCCCGTCGATCGACAGCCCACCGTGGGAGGAAAGGCCTCCTGAACGCCTGGGTGGTCGAGGTCACCGCCGGTTCCATCCGGTGATGACCGGCTGCTCGCGCTCCCATCCGAGCACGCTGACCGACGCCGGGCCCAACACCAGGTACCGTCCCCCGGTGGCCGCGAGGCCCAGATACCGGGCCGCCAGCACCCTGAGCACATGGGCGTGGGCCACACAGACGACGTCACCGGGGGCATCCCGCACCCGGGCGATGACCCGGTCGACCCGCCGGCCTACGTCGTCCGCGCTTTCCCCTCCCGGGGCCCCGTCATCGAAGAGGTTCCACCCAGGGCGCGCAACCCTGATATCTGCGGTGGTCCGACCCTCGTAGGCGCCGTAGTCCCACTCGATGAGATCGGGTTCGGTGATTGAGAGGGCGCCCAGGCCGGCAGCAGCACAGGTCTGTTGGGCCCGAAGCAGGGGACTGGTCATGACTAGGGAAAAGGTCTGATCCTCCAGTTGGGGACGGAGGGCCGCCACCTGGCGCTCCCCCTCGGGCAGGAGCGGGAGATCGGTGCGGCCGGTGTGACGGCCGGTGAAGGTCCACGCCGTCTCCCCGTGGCGGATCAACAGGCACCGACGATCGGTTGGGCTCATCCGGACAGCCGATCACTCCGAAGAGAGGGTACGCAAACCGCGAGGGTGGTCGCACCCCGCACCGGGTATGGAATGTCCCGGACCGATCAGGCGTTGTACGTCCTGTCGACCCTATGACGACCAATGAGGAGAGGGATGACGACTCGCACTGTGAGCAGGCAGAAGGACCACATGGAGCGGCCCGCGGCCGCCCCCAAGGCCACGGAGATCGCTGCTGCCCGTGACGCGGCCGCCCGGCCGGGACGTGCTGTGGCCACGCCGCGCAATCGGAGTTCAGACGCCGACAGCCTCGGCCTTTTCCTGCGTGACCTCGACCATCATCCCCTGCCCGACCACGAAGCCCAGACCGAGTTGGCCAAGCGGGTCGCCGCCGGAGACGAGGCGGCCCGCCGGGACATGGTCGCCTCCAACCTGCGGTTGGTGGTCCACTGGGCCCGCCGCTATCAGGATCGAGGGGTGGATCTGCCCGACCTGATTCAAGAGGGCACGTTCGGCCTCATGCGGGCAGTCGACAAGTTCGACTGGGAGCGGGGCTTCCGGTTCTCCACCTATGCCACCTGGTGGATCCGACAGGCCCTGCAGCGTGCCGTGCAGCAGCACGGACGAACCATCCGGCTGCCTATGGAGGTGGCTGAACGGAACCAGCAGGTGGATGCAGCCATGTGGGAGCTCACCCACCAGCTGCAGCGTCCGCCGACCGACGAGGAATTGGACAACGCCACCAATACCAACGCGGACGTCCGCTCCGACCTGTCCAAGGTCGCCCGGGTGGTGGCCAGCCTCGATCAACCGGCAACCACCGACTCCACGGCCACGTTGGGAGACCTGGTGTCGACCGACCTGAGCGATTTCGAAGACGAGGTCACCTCCGAGTTGACCTTGGATCTGGTGCGTCAGGCGGTGGACCGCCTCACCGATCTGCAGCGCCAGGTCATCCGCCACCGATTCGGATTCGAGGGTGGGGACGCTGCCTCTCTGCAGACCACCGCGGAACGGCTCGGCATCGGTGTGCGCAAGGTGCGCCAGGCCGAAGCCGAGGCACTCGAGATCCTGGCCGACAGCCAGATGCTCGAAGCAGCTCACGAAGCCGCCTGACCCTGCTGCGGCCCGCGGTCCAAGAACCGGGCTCAATCAGCCAGTTCGTCCAGCTGGTGACGCAGGTCCTCAGGCAGTTCCGAGGTCCACGACACCGGTTCGCCCGATCTCGGGTGGATGAAAGCCAGCCCATAGGCGTGGAGGAACGGCCGTCGCACCGTTGCCCCCGGCAGTGAGCGGCCCTGGGAGTAGACGTCATCACCGACCACCGGGTGACCGATGGCCGAGAGGTGCACACGGATCTGGTGGGTTCTGCCAGTCTCCAGTGACGCGGTCATCAACGTGGTGGGTGCCGGCTCGCCGAACCGCTGCTCCACGCGGTAGCGGGTCCGGGCCTCTTTGCCCTTCCGGGACACGGCCATCCGTGTGGGGGAACTGACCGACCGACCGACCGGGGCGTCCACCACGCCGGAGTCCCCTTCCACCGCTCCGAGTGCCAGCACCCGATAGTTGCGGGACACGCTGCGGGCACCCAACTGGGCCACCAGCGCGTGGTAGGCGTCGGGCGTACGCGCCACCACCATGAGGCCGGAGGTGCCCCGGTCGAGCCGGTGCACGATGCCTGGTCGGTCGGGATCTGCACCCACCGCGTCAGCCACCGATGCCAGTTCGGGGAACTGGGCGAGCAGTCCGTGGACCAGGGTGCCGCTCCGGTGCCCGGCCCCCGGGTGCACGACAAGGCCGGCCGGCTTGTCCACCACGATCACGTCCGGGTCGGCGTCCACCACAGTGAAGACCACTGTCGGATCGCCAACCGGTGCCGATGGAGCGCGCTCCTCGATGCGGTCGACCCGCAGCTCCTGCCCGAGTCGCAACGTGGTGCTCCGACTACGGACAACCCGACCGTCGACGGTGACCCGACCACCCTCGACCAACTCGTTGACGGACGACCGCGACAGGTCGGCCAGAAGAGCCACCGCCCGATCGACCCGCACGCCGTCCAGGGACTCCGGCACCACCAGAGAGAGCTCGCTCATCAGACCTGGGGACCTCGCACCAGGGACACCAGCAACAGCAGGCATCCCACCACGATGCTGGCGTCGGCCACGTTGAAGGTCGGCCAAAAGTGGAGGGCGACGAAGTCGACCACGGCACCGTGGTGGCCACGGAATATCCGGTCGGAGAGGTTGCCCAGGGCACCCCCGAGGATGAGGCCGATGATTGCGGCCCGACCCAGCGTCGGAGCACGCCACACCATCGCCAGCAGTGCCACCACAAGCACCACCGCCACGAGGATCAGCAGGGCGGTCTGACCGGTGAACAGGCTAAAGGCCGAGCCAGTGTTGAGGGCCAGTTCGAGATCGAGGGTGCCGATCACATGGATCGACCCGGTGGCCAACCGGTCGACCGCCCACCATTTGGCCAGTTGGTCGATCAGCACCACGGCGAGCACCACCATGACGGCAGCCACCACCTTGCGGATCCCGGTGGGAGGTTCTCGTCGATCCGTCACCACACCTGCCTCGCCGGTCAGCGTCGCGACAGGCCACCGCTCTTGCATGCCACGCACAACCGCGCAAACGGCAGGGCCCGAAGCCGAGCCTTGGGAATCGGTTGGAAGCACCGCTCGCAACCGCCATAGGATTTGCGTTCGATCTTGCGCAGGGCGTCATCGATCTCTTCGACGGCCAGACCGGCCTGGGCGGAAAGGGCCAGGTTGCGCTCGCGGTCAACGGTCACCGTTCCGCCCTCACCGGACTCCTCGTCGAATTGGACATCACCGGGTTCGCGTTCGAGTGCCAGTGAATCAGCCTCGGCCCGCAGGTCGATGGCCTGTCCCCGGTAGACCGCCCGCTCCTCCAACAGCAGCACCCGCTGCTCCTCCAGGAATTTCGGCTCCTTGGCATACGGTCCGACCGTCGGTCGCTTCGGAGGCGCCGGGACAGCCTTTCTGGTGAATGGGGCCTTTTCGGGCACGGCGGGCTTGGTGGCCGTCGAGACACCCTTCTTGGCCACCGAGGCAGTGGCCTTGGCGTGAGTGGGAGCGGCTTGCTTCGCTGCCGCTGCTGCCTTCTTCACTGATGACCCGGCCTTCTTGGCCACAGGCGTAGCCTTCTTGGTGGTGGATGTCGACTTCTTTGTCGTCGGCACACCGGACTTCTTCGCCTTGGGAATGACCTTCTTGGCGGATGTGGGCACCTTCTTCGCCGCGGGGGCCTTCTTCTTCGCCACTACTGCCGCCTTCTTCGCCGCGGGGGCCTTCTTCTTCGCCACTGCCGCCGCCTTCTTCGCCGCGAGGGCCTTCTTCTTCGCCACTACTGCCTTCTTCGCCGCGGGGGCCGCCTTCTTCACTGCCGTCACATCGACCTCCTTCAGGGAACTTCCCAATGCTTCGCCACAACCGCTCGGACGCTGTGGAGCAGGGCCATCCCCGACATCTGATGGGCGGGTGACCCTATCGTGCCCAGCCGCATGCGGCAATCCGAAGGCGACGACGTGTCCCAGGGACCATACCGTTCCCGAGGTCGCCGCCAATCAGCCGGAGACGCCAATCGTGGCGACAGTGACAGCAGGGCCGAGCCGGGCACGCGGTGGCATGTACCCCGCCGCCCGGGTTTCGGTCTAGAGGGGCAGCGGCGCGTTGGTGGTGGCCGCCCCGGTGGTGACGCCAGCGGGGGGCATCTGGGTCACCTCACCGGTCGGGCCGGTGCCACTGCCCTGCTGGGAGTGCACGTCCGGAGCGTGACTGGCAGCCGGCCGATTGCCCTCCGAGACTGTGGGCAGAGGAGCCGTTCCCGGGCCAGGGGTCGCGTCGGTGCCGCTTTCGGGCTCCGGCTCGGGACGCGGTCCGACCTGTGTGGCTGTCGGATGCACGTTGTCGTCGACCCACTTGAGGATGTCGCCGAGGGCGGTCCGAAGGCGGTGACGCTCGCTCTCCAGATGGCGGGACATGGTCTCGACTTCGTTGGAAAGCTTGCCCCGGGCCGACTCGAGCCGGTTGATCTCCTCGCGCAGGCGCTGCTCGGACTCAGCGGCAATCTGCGTGGCTTGGGCCTGGGCCTGTTCAGTCATGAGCCGGGCTTTGGCATCAGCATCGGCGACGATCTTCGCCGCCTCTGCCTCGGAGTCGGCCTTGGTCTCGTCGACGAACTTCTGGGCCAGCAACAGCGTCCGTTGCAAGGTGTCGTCGGTGGCCAACGCATCGATACGCGGTGCCGCCGACTGGACCTCGAGTTGGGATTCGAGTTGGGAGATACGCTCTGCGGCCTGGCGCAGACGATCGCCACTCTGACGGAGCTGCTCCTGGAGTCCCTCGGCCTCGACCGCAGCCTTCTCGAGGTACTCGTCGACGTCGTCCCGGTGATACCCCTTCAGGGTCTCCCGGAACTCGACGGTCCGAAGGGAATCGAGGGCAGATTGCGAGGCGTCCATGGGCCACATGCTAGCGGTGTCGGCCAGGGGTGCCAGGGATTCGGCGAAGAATCCCGGCTCCTCCGGTCAGCCTGCTCCGGGGAAGCCCCGGGGCTGGTCGCCGACGGGCTAGCGCAGCAGGGGGATGACGATGATCTGGATCACCAGAAAGACCACCAGTACCGAAAGATCAAGGCCCACGCCCCCGACCCGGGCCGGCGGGATGATCCGCCGGATGGGGTTGAGCACCGGATCGCACAGGGAGGTCAGCACCTTTTGGACCTTGTGCACCGGGGAGTCATAGGAAACACGGGCGTAGGCGATGTACCAACTCAGCAACGAGTAGGCGATGAGTACGAACAGGTAGAGCTCGAGGAGCAGGGCGATCAGTCCGAGCATCCCGGCTCACCGCCCTTCTGATGTGGTGTCGAGACGATAACGGAGCAGGCGATCAGGGATTGACCAGACCACGGTCGGCGAGTCGCTGGCGCTCCTCATCGGAGACCTTCACGTTCGACGGAGTCAGCAAGAAGACCTCGTCGGCGACCCGTTCCATGCCCCCCGACAGTGCATAGGTCACACCGCTGCAGAAATCGATCATCCGACGCTGCAGATCACGGTCGGCGGTCTGCATGTTGACGATCACCGGCTGGCTGTTCATCAGGCGGTTGGCGATCTCCTGGGCATCGGCGAAACGGCCGGGCGCCACGATGTGCACCCGGGCACCGGCGGCGTCCTGGGAGATCGGTCGGACCGAGGACGATCCCACCGTCGTGCGAGCGCTGACCGGGGACGGAGAGACAGCCGAAGGCGACCCGTTGGACTCCGACTGGGAGATGGTCCGGATCCGCGGGATAGGAGCGGCCACCGGCTCGTCAACGTCGTCCGACGACAGGGAGCGCTGACCCACGCGCCCGACCGTCGACGGTGAGCGCGACTCGTAGTCGTCGTAGTCGTCGTAGTCGTCGTCGACAAGGCCCAAGTAGGCCATCGTCTTTTTCATGAACGAAGCTGGCATCGTTTCCTCCTGTGACTAGCGTAGTGCGTGGTTCCTCGGGCGGGTGGAACGCAGGGTGGGCACTGCGACCGCGGTGGTGGGTACTCGGTGAGGTCCGGACCGAGTACGACCCGGACCTCACCGGTCCGGCGGATCGCCCGGGTCTGGCCGTTGGGCTGATGGTGCCGGTCGGGGAGGTCGCTCCCCGAACAGGGCCCGGCCCAGTCGCACCATGGTCGAACCTTCCGACAATGCTACTTCGAGGTCGTCGGTCATGCCCATGGACCGGATACGGAGATCCAGCTCATCGGCGAGATTCGAGACCCGGGCGAACCCGGGCCGGGCGTCCCCGGGGGGACCTGGCGGCCCCACCGCCATCAGGCCGGCGACGTCGAGGTCCTGCTCGCAGAGACCGCGGACCAGGTCGGGCACGGAATCGGGGGGGCAACCACCCCGGCCGGGCAGCCCGGCCACGTCGACCTGGACCAGAATCATCGATCCCGGGCGCCGGCGGGCAATGGCCCGGCCTTCCTCCAGCCGGCTGATCGACTGCCAACATCCCACCACCGGGGCCAGTCTGGCCACCTTGTTCCGCTGCACGGCACCGAGGAAGTGCCACACCGGGTCCGGTCGACCATTGGGCCCTGCACGGCTCTCGGCGGAGACAGCCACCGCCTGGGCCTTGTCCACCAGCTCGTCGGCGTAGTTCTCGCCAATGTCGGTCAAGCCGGCGGCCAGTGCCATCTGCACCGCATCGACGCCGAACCCCTTGGTCACCGCCACCAGGCGGACCGACGAGGTGTCGGCGGCGGCACGATCGATGCGGCGGCGGACGTCGTCCAACCGCTGCACAAATCCGATCGATCTCGATCGATCTGGGGCTGTGCTCATGGCCGGGGCTGTGCCTGCGCCCACACGATGAGGGCCTGCCGGCCGGTGTCTCCCCGGGCCCGGTGGGAGAAGTATGCGTCGGAACAGGCGGTGCAGCCGGAACTTCCGGCCACTTCTTCGGCCCCACTGGCGGCCAAGGCAGCCGACACCCCCGCCGGCAGGTCCAGGGCCGGTCGGCCGGTCGTGGTGCGGCCACGCACTTGATCGCCGTACACGGCGGCCACCGTGTCGAGGTCGTCCTGGCCGAACTCGTAACACCCGGGGTGGATACAGGGACCCAGTGCCCCGACCACGTCGGAGGCGCCCAGGGACCGCATGGCCCCGACCGCCTCTTCCACCACTCCCGCCACCAACCCGCGCCAGCCGGCATGGACCGTCCCGAACACCCCTTCGGGGCTACCCAGGGCGAGGGATGCGCAGTCGGCGGTCAGCACAGCCAGGCATACCGAGGGCGCCGACGCCACCAGCCCGTCACCCGTTCCGGCGCAGACGGCCGCCACGGACGGCGGGGTGGGACGACCCAGGTGCCCGATGGCATCATCATCCCTGACGCCGTCGACGCTCATCACCCGGGTCCCGTGGACCTGGTCGACCCAGTAGACCCGCCGAACCGGGCTGTCGAGGTCATCCGCACGGGTGACCTCGAAGGCCAGGTGCTCGAGGGGGATGCCCCCGTCACGGCCGACCGAGGGTCGGAGGTCCCCGGAGGACGCTCCGCTCCAGACGGCACGAATGGCCCCGGTGACGGGGACGGTGGTGGTGGTGCCCGGCTTCAGCGAAGGAACGAGGGCACGTCGAAGTCGTCGTCGCCCAGGTCGAGGTCGTCGTCGGCCGGGGTCGCGAAGATGTCCTCGTGGGTGGTTTCCGCTCCCAGCACCCGGCTTCGGGTCTCCTCGCGACCGGTCGACTCGGTCTGGCCGGTGCCGCCACGAGACTGGGCCTCCCATCGCTCGAACCCAGCGGCGATCACGGTGACCCGGACCTCCTCGCCCATCGCCTCATCGATCACACTGCCGAAGATGATGTTGGCATCGGGGTGAGCCACGCCGTGGATGATCTCCGCGGCCTCGTTGACCTCGAAGAGGCCGAGATCGGGCCCGCCGGCGATGTTGAGCAGGATGCCGCGGGCCCCTTCGATCGAGGCCTCCAACAGCGGGCTGGTGATGGCCGCCCGGGCCGCATTGACCGATCGTCCCTCGCCGGTGGCCGACCCTATGCCCATGATGGCGGTGCCGGCATTGCTCATGATCATCTTCACGTCGGCGAAGTCGGTGTTGATCAGGCCGGGAACGGTGATCAGGCTGGTAATGCCCTGCACACCCTGCATCAGCACCTCGTCGGCCATCTTGAAGGCGTTGACCATCGACGTCTTCTCGTTCGACACGGTGAGCAGCCGGTCGTTGGGGATGATGATCAGGGTGTCGACTTT
>JADGOF010000472.1 GCA_017883105.1 Acidimicrobiales bacterium | reverse complement strand
ACTGCCCACACCCTGGTAGTTGACCTGGAGGGCCTGGTTCTTCGAGGTGTAGGTGTAGAAGGCCTTGGTGAAGAAGGGCTGGACGAACGTCGAACCCGAAGCGTTGAGCGTGCCCCCCGGTGCCTTGAGGTCGGCGGCCAGCCATGCGGCGTTGCCCGTGCTGAGCGTGCCCCCGGCCGGTGCGGTGGACGTGGTGGCTGACGAGGTGGATGAGGAGCTGCAGGCCGCCAGGAGCAAACCCAGGGCAACCAGACCTGTGGCGAGAAGCGGCGTTGTTCTGCGTTGCAGCCGTGTTGACGTCTGTCGGGATCTTCCAAAGTCCACTGGTGGTCTGACCTCCGTATTTGCCATACCCGACCACTGGCGGACCCGGGATGGAAGACGTGGTGCACGTCCTGCCTCGACCGTACCGATCGGAGGTGAACGTCCGGCGAACCCACGGTGAACGAACTGCAAACATCTGGTGCTCTTGCGATGAATTCGCCTGCCTGACGCCCGACCGGCATCTACGGCTCCGAACCGACGTCGTCCTCGTGCTGATGGCGCAGCACGAGGAGGTAGGCCTGGTCGCCGGGGGCGAAGCGGGTGTCGCGGCGCGGTGGGTAGTCGAGACGCCCACCGTCGGCCGCACGGCTGATGGCGACCACTCGGGTCTGGGCGGGAAGGTCCTGCATGGCCAGGCCGTCGAGCCCCCGTCCCGGGGTCACGGTCAACCGGCCCACCAGAAACGGCTGGCCGCCCACGGTGAAGGAGCCGAGGATGTCGAGGCCCAGCGCGGCCCCGACGAAACGGGGGGCGCGGCCAGGGCGGAGGTGGAGCGGACGTGGCGGAAGTCGAAGTGGTGCTCGACGGTGTGGCCGAGGGCGCGGTCGAACACCCGCAGGACCACCGGTACGGTCAACCACCGCTCCCCCAGGTAGTCACGGACGGCGAGGGCCGTCTCGATGTTGGTCAGGTCGTCGCTGGTGAGCACGGCCACCGCCGACGCCGAGTGGACGTTGGCCGCCTCCAGGGTCTGGCGCTGGGTGGCGTCGGCGATCAACACCGGGGCCCCAGGGCCCGGGCCTGGTTGAGGTAGCGGTTGCGCTCGCTCCGCTCGATGACCACCACCTCCCGGCCCACCGCCTGGAGCCCTTCGAGCACCCGGATCCCCACCGAGCCGAGCCCGACCACCACTACATGGCCTTCCATGCCGATGACCTGTTGACGACCCAGGGACTGTTCGATCCGCCACGAGACCAACGCGTTGGTGACCAGGGCGAAGACGGTGGTGACCAGGGTGGCCCCAGCCAGGATGAGCAGGATGCCGAATACCTCGATCCAGGCAGCCTGATGCGAGAAGTAGAAGTCGCCGAAGCCGACGGTGGAGACGGTCTCGATGGTCTCGACGGTCTCGACGGTCTCGACGGTCTCGACGGTCTCGACGGTGAAGTAGAGCGCGTCGAGCGTGCCCAGGTGGCCCCCTTGGGGTCGGTGGTACCCCAGGCGCAGCACCACCACCGAGACGACGACCAGTAGGAGGGCGGCCACCATGGCGAACCGCAACGCGCTGTTGGCGTCAGAGAAGACCAGGGCGACCACCCGCCGGAGGCGTTCGAGGAGCGACGCGCGTTTTCGCATCTGGGCGCCGCTGTCGTCGGCCTCCCGGGTGGAGCATCCGGCCTCGGCCACCTCCTCCACCGTCCCGAGCACCGTCACCCGGTCGCCCGGTCGCCCGGCCCGACGATCAGGTCCCGGCCCGGGCAGGCGATGGTCGGAGATCCGTTGGCGGGGACCACGGCGATGGGTGCCAGCGCCCCGAACAACGCCCGAAGGGAGCCGTGCCGTTCCACCTCCACCTCGGCGGTGGTGAACCGGGTCCCGTCCAATTCGATCTGGTAGGAGTCTTTCCCCAGGCAGGACTCGACGATCGACGGCGCGGCGATGCCGGCCACATCGAGCACGGTTCCGGGCCCGGTGACCTGGGACACGGCCGCCCCGACGGCGGCATTGGCCAACTGGACCACCACCCGGATGTCCGGTCGCAGTTCGCTGATGAGCAGCGCCGTCTCCAGGGTCTGGATCTCGGTGCGCTCAGCGCAGACCACGGCCCGGGCCGTGGACAGGTCGGCCTGTTCGAGAGTGCCGCCCAGCCTGGGGCTGCCCACGATGAATGGGATGTCCCACCCCTCGACCACCCGGACCAGGACCAGGCGCGGGTCGGGCTCGTCATCGACCACCACCACCGGCACCCCGGCCTGGTGGAGCTGCTTCACCGTCCGTAGTCCGACTCCCTGGAGACCGCAGACGATCACGTGGTTCCTCCATCGCGGCTGTCGCGGGCTTGTCATCCCTACATGTGCCCTACCTGCGTTTTTCTCTCATTGCCGCTCTGTTTCGAGCGGGTGGCCGGACCCGGATCGGCCTGTCCTGGGGAATACATCTTCGATTCTTCTGTTGATCTCTTCGCAGTGATTACACCGTTACCACCGGAGGAACCATGGACACTTTGAACGAAAACCTGCCTCTTCTGCCGCTCACCTCGGGCGTGGTGCTTCCGGGCATGGTGTTCACCATGGCCCTCGAGTCGGAAGGAGCCAAGGCCGCGGCCCACGCCGCCGAGGCC
>JADGOF010000471.1 GCA_017883105.1 Acidimicrobiales bacterium | reverse complement strand
AAGCCTCGCGGCCACACCGACGAGCTCCTCGTCGTTGAGCACGCGATAGGCGGGGAAGCCCTCCTGCTTGGCCACGCCCGACCGCCACACCCGCAACGCCTGTTCGGCAGCTGCCGTCACCTGACCGGGCGCGACAAGCATCATCATCCGACCTTCGATTCGCACGTCGGTGCCGAACGGCAGATCGACCCGGGCCTCGCCGATCAGGTACACCGCGCCCGTCGTGGTCGCCTCGAGGATGGTGCCGGTCTGTCCTCCGTCTTCAATGACCAGGCCTACTGACGCCTCGACGGTCGGTCGGGACGCCTGACGACGTTCGGCCGACCCCCGTCTTCCGCCTCGCCTTCGGCCACCTGCTCCGGTGTCCTGTCCTGGCCCCGACCGTCGTGATTTCGCATCGGGGGATGCCTCTGGTCCGCCGGCATCCCGGCCCACAGGCCGCGGGCGACTGCCGTCGAGTTCGGCGATGAATGCGGACGGCGCTTCGACATCGGCGAGCACCGCCACCTGTCGGCGGGCCCGGGTGAGCGCAACGTGGAAGACCCGGCGCTCCCCCTCCTCGTCGTCGCTGAGACGGTGTGGGAAGAGCCCTTCCGTGGCCCCGAAGATGACCACGTGGTCCCACTCCTTGCCCTTGATGCGGTGGACCGTGGAGAGCAGCACGACCGGCCCCCGGTCCGCCGGTCGGGCGAGCATCTCCCGTAGCCAGATCTCGAAGGTGGACGCGTCGGGGTGGAGGATGGCGACCGACTCCAGGGCCACCAGGTCATCGGTGTGGGTCGAACGGTCGGCCTCGCTTCGAGAGGAGTCGAGCACGTCCATGGTGTCGTCGAGACCGACCTTGACCCGGATGGTGGCCAGTGCGGCTGCTGTCGACTGGCGGCAGGCCCTGGCCACGGCATCCAGGTCGTCGGCGTAGGCATGCAGCTTGGGGACATCGCGGCCCGACAGGCGACCGGCGAGCCGACGGATGTCCGCAATGGACGTCGTTGGGCCCTTGGTCACCATGTCCACGACCATGGGGGCGATGCCCCGGGAGGGACGCCGTATGGTGTCTCTGACGTCCTCCCGCCGTATGCGATCCGGATCAGCGCCGATGCGGAGGTAGGCAAAGGCGGTCCGGATGCCGGTGCGTCCCAGCACGTTGACCCCAAGCGGGGTGCTGCACGGCACCCCGGCCACCAGGCAGGCCACCTGCACCGGCAACAGCGCCGAGTTGACCCGGGCGAGCACGGCGATATCGGACGGTTCGATACCGGAGTCCCGCCATGCGGCGATGATCCCGACGGTGAGATCGGCAAGCGCGTCACCCGAGGCCATCCGCACGGCGACCGGCCCGGCGCCGGCGAGCGGTCCTGTGACCGCGCCGATGTCATCGGTGCGACCCTCGGGGGTGCGGATGGTCTTCTCGAGCCGCTTGCGGTTATAGGAGAGCAGGTGAACGGCAGATTCCACCACCGAGGGTGGGCACCGGTAGTTCACCTCCAACGGGTGATGCGCGGCGCCGGGGAAGTAGCGGGGAAAGTCGATGAGGAACTCGGGAGTCGCTCCCGAATAGCCGTAGATGACCTGGTCGTCGTCACCGACGCCGAAGCAGTCGAATCCCGGCGCGGTGAGCAGCCGGATCAGCAGCAGGTGAGCCGGGTTGAGGTCCTGGAACTCGTCGACGAGCAGGCGGCGGCATCGGGACTGCGCGGCTGCCCGGGCTCCGGGATCAGTGAGCAGGATCTCGATGGCCCGGTAGATCTGTTCGTCGAAGTCGACCGCGCCGGCATCGGCCAGGGCGGCTCGGTAGCGGTCGAAACCTTCGGCGATACCCGACGCGTCGGGGAAGGCGTCCTCGACTGCCTCCGGCGAGTTGAGCCCGAGGCGGATGGCGGACAGGGCGGCGATGTACGGAGCGACGGTGTCGGTATTGGCCTGGCGACGGATGTCGAAGAGCCCCTGCAACAGATCGCGCACGTCGATCTCTTCGAGGACCTTCGGCCGGCCCTCCACTCCGAATTCGGTGCAGATCCACAGGCCGACGCCGTTGAGGGTGCGGATGTGCGGCCCCTGCGGTGTCATGAGGCCGGCAGACCGTTCCCTCATCTCCTCGGCCGCTCGGGCGTTGTAGGCCAATGCTGTCATCGAGCCCGGGAACACGTTGCGGTCGACCACCAAGTGGCGGAGACGTTCGGTCAGCACCCGCGTCTTGCCGGACCCGGCAGGAGCGATGACCCGGACCGCACCCGAGCGGTGGTCGACGGCGGCCAGCTGGTCCGGAGCCAGCTCGGCACCGGTGGGTCGGTGTCCCACTGCATCCAACCGACCTCCTTCGGCGCTCCACCGGTGGACGACACCGGTTCCCGAAGCGATCGGGGGCGGGTCCGGCGGACCACCATCGACATGGAGAGGCGTCCCGTCGGCGAGGACGATGTCCGCCGGGCCACCTTCGGTCACTCCGTCGGCCGCGAACCGACGGGCGGCCTTGCGCCCGTGCCACCAGATGGGCTCGCCGGACCGAGCGTCGTACGAGTTGGCCCACACCAGGAACTGCAGTCGCTCCCGGGGGAACCCGAAGTCGGGGGCAAGCGAGTGGACCGGTCCGTCGTAGCGCTCCGCA
>JADGOF010000470.1 GCA_017883105.1 Acidimicrobiales bacterium | reverse complement strand
CGACACTGGGCCGATGCCTCGCGGGCCACCCGCCGCAGGCGCTCGACCGCCCGGTCCCCCCGTTCCCCTTCCCACCGGACCACCGATCGGCCGGCCTGGATGGGAACGATCCGGTCCACTCCCAGTTCGGTGAGCTTCTGGGTCACCCACTCGGGACGATCACCCTTGGTGGGGGTGAAGGCCACGGTGATGGCCGGATCGGGTTTCGCCTGGACGGTCAACGGGCCGTCGGCCACCAGCACCGAGGCCGGGTCGACCCTGTGCGCCCCCCGACCCGGCGAGCCGGCATTCATCCGGCAGGGGACCCACGAGCCGGCGCCGTCGGAGGCCACCACCATCTCGCCGGACCGCAGGCGCAGCACGTCGAGAAGATGGTGAGTGTCACTGTCGGTGAGAACCGGCACCAGGGGGTCGGCGACGAAGACCATCGCCGTGGCGGCAACCAACTGGGGATCCGGCAACTGCGGGTCCGGATCGCCGATCGCCTCGGAGGCCGACCCGGGCATGGTCAGCTGAGGGCCGAGCGCAGCTTCGAGAAGATCCCCTCGCTGTGGGGAGGGATTCCCAGCTCCTCACCGCGGGCTTCGGCCAGGGCGGCCAGCAGTTCCCGTTGGCGGTCGTCGAGGTCGGTCGGGGTGTCCACCACCACGTGGACGAACAGGTCACCCCGTCCCCGTCCGCGGAGCTTCGGGACACCGAGGGCCTTCAACTGCAGCACCGCGCCGCTGTCGGTTCCGGCTGCGACGCTCAGGTCGCGCACGTCGTCGAGCGTCTCGAATGCGATGGTCCCCCCCAAGGAGGCCATGGTCATGGGGACGTGGACAGCGGCGTGGAGGTCGGCGCCCGACCGCTCGAAGACGGCATCCGGTTGGACGGCGATGTGCACGAACAGCGCACCGTTCGGCCCGCCCCGGAACCCCGCCGGCCCGTGTCCCGCCAGTCGCAATGTCGACCCCTCGTCCACACCGGCGGGAATCTCGACGGTCAGGGTCCGCTGCTCGTTCCTCCGGCCCTCGCCACCGCAGTCGGCGCACGGATGCTCGATGGCCTCGCCACTCCCCTGGCACCGGCCGCACGGCACGGCGGTGATCACCTGGCCCAGAATCGACTGACGGACCCGGCGGAGCTCTCCGGCCCCGTTGCACTCGGGGCAGCGCACCGATGACGTCCCTGGTCGGGCGCCGGTTCCTTCGCACGTGTCGCAATGGACGGGGGTTGCCACCTCCACCTCGTGCTGCACGCCGAACACCGCCTCACGGAAGGTCAGGCGCAGGACGATCTCAGCATCCGGGCCGGGCATCGGGCCGGTGCGGCGCCGTCCTCCGCCGGCGGCGCCGCCCATCCCGTTGAAGAAAGCATCGAACAGGTCCCCGAGCCCGCCACCGAACGGATCGCCGGCCGGGCCACCGCCGGCCGCCGGGCCGAACACCCCTTCGGCGCCGAACCGGTCGTACCGGGCACGACGCTCGGGATCCTTCAGGACCTCGTAGGCCAGGCTGATCTCCTTGAACTGCTCCCCGGAGTCGGCATCGCCCTGGTTGGCGTCGGGATGGAACTCCCGCGCCTTGGACCGGTAGGCCCGCTTGAGCTCGTCGTCGGTGGCATCGCGGCGCACACCGAGCAGTTCGTAGAGGTCGACGTCGGTCACTGGTTCGGTCTCCTGTCGGTCATCGACCGGCCTCGCTCAATCGCTCCCCCAGTCGGTCGCCCACCACGCGGGCCGCCGCCAGGGCCAACGGGTAGTTCATGCGGGTGGGGCCGAGCAGCCCGATGGTGCCGGCCTCGGCTCCGTCGACCGACACCGGCATGACCACAATGGCGCACGAGGCCAGTAGCTCCACCCCGTGCTCGGTGCCGATGGCCACGGACAGTCCGGTGTCGAGAATGTCGCGGAGCAGCGTGACCACCACCAGCTGCTGCTCGAGGATGGTGAGGACGGATCGCACGGTGTCCACCGCGTCGAAGGCCGCAGCCATGCGCGACGACCCGCCGACGAAGAGCTGCTCCGCCCCTTCTGTCGACCCCAGCGCCCGCAGCGCGGTGAGGCTGGCCTGGACAACGGCGTCGGTGTGGGAATCGCCGGTGCCGGCTGCGGTCGGGCTCACCTGGGTCAGGGACACTCCGAGCGAGTGGGCCGCCAACCGGGCGGCGGCGTCGGACAGACGCCCTTCGTCCACCTCCTCGGTGAACTCGACCGACTGCTTCTGGACGGCCCCGTCGGCCAGCACGACCACCACCAGGGCGAGCCGCGGGCCCAGGCCGACCAACTGCACCGACCGGATGACCGCCGACTCGTGCGACGGCCCGACCACCATCGCCGTGCAGTCGGTGAGGTCGGCCAGCAGGCCGGACGTCCGTTCGAGCATCGACTCGATCTCGCCGTGGGCGTGATCGAAGAACTGGCGGACCTGCTGGCGCCCCACCGGGTCCAGCCGTCCGGGGCCGCCGAGATGATCCACAAAGAATCGGTATCCCTTATCGGTGGGAATCCGACCGGCGCTGGTATGGGGCTGGGCCAGGTAGCCCTCTCGCTCGAGTGCGGCCATGTCCGAGCGGACGGTGGCCGAGGACACGTTGACCCCCGGGGCGTTGACCACGTGTTGGGACCCGAC
>JADGOF010000469.1 GCA_017883105.1 Acidimicrobiales bacterium | reverse complement strand
CTACCCGACAAGGCCATCGACCTGATGGACGAGGCGGCCAGCCGACTGCGCATCGAGATCGACTCGATGCCCACCGAGCTCGACGTGGTGACACGGCGCCTGCGCCAGTTGGAGATCGAGCGGATGGCCCTGGCCAAGGAGACCGACTCCGCCTCGGCCGAGCGCCTGGCCCGGCTCGACGAGGAGATGGCCAACCTGTCCGAGGAGTCGGTGGCCATGACCGCCCACTGGCAGTCGGAGAAGGAGGCCATCAACACCATCCAGTCGCTCAAGGGCGAACTGGAGCACCAGCGGGGAGAGGCCGAACGCCTGTCCCGTGACGGCAGCCTGGCCCAGGCCTCGGAGATCACCTACGGGCTGATCCCCGACCTCGAGCGCCAGATCGAACAGGCCACCGGCGCCCTCAACGAGCTGCAGAAGAGCCAGCGTTTCTTGAAGGAGGAGGTGGATGCCGAGGACGTGGCCGAGGTGGTCAGCCGGGCAACGGGTGTGCCGGTCAGCCGACTCCTCGAGGGCGAGGTCGAGAAGCTCATCCGCATGGAGGACGCGCTCCACGCCCGGGTGGTGGGACAGGACGAGGCAGTCTCCGCCGTGTCCAACGCCATCCGCCGGAGCCGGGCCGGCTTGTCCGATCCCAACCGGCCCATCGGCTCGTTCCTCTTCATGGGCCCGACCGGCGTGGGCAAGACCGAGCTGGCCCGGGCGCTCGCCGACTTCCTCTTCGACGACGCCAAGGCGATGGTGCGCATCGACATGGGTGAGTACGGGGAGCGCCACTCGGTCGCCCGCTTGGTCGGTGCCCCCCCGGGGTACGTGGGGTACGAGGAGGGCGGACAGCTCACCGAGGCCATCCGGCGTCGGCCCTATGCCGTGGTGCTCCTCGACGAGTTGGAGAAGGCCCACCCTGACGTGTTCAACATCCTGCTGCAGGTGCTGGAGGACGGCCGCCTGACCGACGGCCAGGGACGGACCGTCGACTTCACCAATACCGTGCTGATCATGACATCCAACATTCCCGGCGAGCCCATCGAGCACTTCAAACCGGAATTCGTCAACCGGATCGACGAGATCGTGCGGTTCCACTCGCTGACCGAGGCCGACCTCGGGCGGATCGTCTCCATCCGGCTGCAGGGGCTGCGGGGCCGGCTGGCCGAGCGCCGCCTGACCCTGGTCGTCACCCCGGCGGCAGAGGCCTGGCTGGCCCGTGCCGGGTTCGACCCCGACTTCGGTGCCCGACCGCTCCGCCGGGTCATCCAGCGGGAGGTGGAGGACCCCTTGGCCCTCGCCCTGCTCGAGGGGCGGTATCCCGAGGGCTCGACGGTCACCGTCGACGAGCAAGACGGGGAAGTCGCCCTGGTCTGAGCCCGGCGGATCACCGCCGTGGGCTCCGTCGACCCAGCTGGTGTGGGACCGCCTACGGGCTACACTGGTGCGTAATCCGCTTTTCGCAACGGAGGAGAGACGCGTGCCGGCAACCGTCGTCGTCGGAACCCAGTGGGGTGATGAGGGTAAGGGCAAGCTCACCGATCTCCTGGCCAAGGAGATGGAGGTGGTCGTCCGCTATCAGGGCGGCCACAACGCCGGCCACACCATCGTGGTGGACGGCGAGACCTTCGCCCTCCAGCTGGTCCCGAGCGGCATTCTCTACGACCACATCACCCCGGTCATCGGCAACGGCGTGGTAGTCGATCCCACCGTCCTGCTCGCCGAGGTCGACACCCTGACGGCCAAGGGCGTCGACACCTCCAAGCTGCTGGTGTCGGGCAACGCCCACCTGATCATGCCGTACCACCACGAGTTGGACCGCCTCACCGAGCGCTACCTCGGCAAGAACAAGCTGGGCACGACCAAGCGGGGCATCGGCCCGGCCTACGCTGACAAGTCGTCCCGGGTCGGCCTGCGGGTGCAGGACCTGCTCGACCCGAAGATCTTCCGCCAGAAGCTCGACGTGGTGCTGAAGGAGAAGAACAACGTCCTGGCCAAGGTGTACAACCGGCTGCCCTTGTCGAGCGACGAGATCTGCGCCCTCTACCTCGACGAGCTGGCCCCCCGGGTTGCCCCCATGGTGGCCGACACGGTCGGTCTGGTCCACGACGCCCTCGAACGCGGCGCCAATGTGCTGCTCGAAGGAGCCCAGGCCACCTTCCTCGACCTCGACCACGGCACCTATCCCTTCGTCACCTCGTCCAACCCGGTGGCCGGCGGGGCCTGCACCGGGGCCGGGGTGGGCCCTCGCTACATCGACCAGGTGATCGGCATCGCCAAGGCGTACGTGACCCGGGTGGGGAGCGGACCGTTCCCCACCGAGCTGACCGATGAGATCGGCGACGCCCTGGTCGATCTCGGGCACGAGTACGGGGTCAACACCGGACGCCGCCGCCGGCCCGGTTGGTTCGATGCGGTGATGATGCGCCAGGCGGTCCGCCTCAACTCGCTCTCCGAGGTGGCCCTCACCAAGCTCGACGTGCTCGACACCTTCGACACCGTCAAGGTGTGCGTGGCCTACGAGGCCGATGGCAAGCGGTTCACCCACCCGCCGTACCACCAGTCGGTATTCCACCAGGTCACCCCCGTCTACGAGGAGCTTCCCGGTTGGAAGACCGATATCTCCGG
>JADGOF010000468.1 GCA_017883105.1 Acidimicrobiales bacterium | reverse complement strand
ATGGCGGCATCCACGCCGTAGCGATCGACCGGCTGGCGGGTCAGCTCGGCCACCAGTTCGGGTCGGGCGATGGCGTCGAGAATGCTGCCCGGTCCCCGGGCCGCGCGGTATTCAGGGAGAGATCGCCCGGCCTGGCGCATGTACCAGACCGGCACGTGATCGACTGTCTGGCGACGGCACGCCCGGATGAACGGCGAGTCGTCGTGGCGGCCGGGTACCGGGGAGGTCACGCCTCGATGCTCCGCGAGTCCCTACCGGCGCGCCGCGAAGTGATCCGACGCGGCAGTGACGGTGGATGTGACCATGGGGCAAGTGTAGGAGAGCGCGATCGACCAGGGACAACGTCAGGCCCCGAAGCAGTTGGACGGCCCGGGGCATACAATCGAGGGTTCCCCTGAGCCGCTGGGTAGGCAGCGGAGAGATCGGAGGTGGGGGTGGAGTCGGAGCAACAGGGCGAGCAGGAGTTCGTGGACATGGCCTACGCGCGTCTCGATGCCATGCGCGAAGACGCCAACTCCATGCTCGAAGGAGTGCTCGACCTGGGCAAGGGAGGGACCTTCCAGTCCCGCACCGAACGGGACGTCATCGTACGCACCAGCCTGGCCCGTCTCGAACAGCTGGACATCGGGGACCAGGCACTGACCTTCGGCCGCATCGACCGGCTTCGGGACGGCCCGGACGCGTCGACCAACGGCTCCAACCGGGGCGAGTCCGACACCGAGACCTTCCATATCGGCCGCCTGGCCATCCACGGCGCCGACCACGAGCCCCTGGTGGTCGACTGGCGGGCTCCGATTGCCGAGCCCTTCTACCGGGCCACGGGCCGCAATCCCCTGGGCCTGATCCTGCGCCGCCACCTGGCCCTGCAGGGTCGCAAGGTGGTGGGGGTCGAGGACGAGCGATTCAGTGCCGCCGGTGCTGACCGGCCCACCGACACGACCGAACACTGGCCAGAGGCCGAAGGCAGCGGGGAGCTCATCGTCAGCGATCTGCCCATCGGCGGACCGGCCGCCCTGCTGGCCGCCCTCGACCGGGCCCGATCAGGGCGAATGACCGACATCGTCTCGACCATCCAGGGTGAGCAAGACGAGATCATCCGGGCCCCGCTGAGCGGGGTACTGGTCGTCCAGGGCGGCCCGGGTACCGGCAAGACGGCGGTGGCGCTGCACCGCGCTGCCTATCTCCTCTACACCCACCGCTTCCCCCTCGAGCGGCAAGGGGTACTGGTGGTCGGCCCCAATCCGCTCTTCCTGCGCTACATCGAACAGGTCCTGCCCTCCCTGGGCGAGACCGGGGTGACCCTGTCGACGGTGTCCGGTCTGGTCCCCGATATCAGGATCAAGGAGAACGGGCCCTCGGAGACGGCCCGCCTGAAGGGTGATATCCGGATGGCCAAGGTGATCGCCCGGGCGGTCCGGACCCGTCAGCGGGCCCTGGTCGACGAGGTGACCATCCCCTACGGCGCCCTACTGCTCCGCCTGTCTCCTGGGGATAGCCGCCAGATCGTGGAGGTGGCGCGTCGTCGGCCCGGCACCCACAACGCCCGGCGCCGCATGGTGGAGCAGGGGGTGGCCCAACTGCTGGCCGACCGGGCCCGCCAGACCCAGCAACGGCTGGGTGTGGGCCTCTCACCCTCGGTCAGCGCCTTTCCCGGGTACGAGGATCCCTCGGCTCTGCCCGAGGACGAGTTCGACTTCGAGGACTTCTCGCGCAAGGTGCGCCGGGTGCCCGAGCTGGCTGCAGCCCTCGACCGGATGTGGCCCCGGCTGTCGCCCCACGAGCTGCTCCACGACCTGTTCGGCGCGGCGCCCCTGATCGCCGCGGCGTGCCGCGGCGTGCTCACGCCCGAGGAGCAGGTTCTGCTCCGGCGTCTCCGCTCCGAGTCGTTCGACGACGTGGCGTGGACTCCGGCCGACGCGGCCCTGGTCGACGAGGCCCGCAATCTGCTCGGACCTCGTCAAGGCAACGCCGAGGACGGGCTGCGCAAGTACGGGCACATCGTGGTCGACGAGGTGCAGGATCTCTCACCCATGCAGTTGCGGATGCTCACCCGACGTTCGCTGTCCGGCTCGATGACCGTGGTCGGCGACATCGCCCAGGCCACCGCCCCGTGGTCCCCGACCTCGTGGTCGGACATCACCGAGCATCTGCCCCGCCGGCGGCCGGCCCGGACGGTGGAGCTGACGGTCAGCTACCGGACGCCGGCCGAGGTCCTGGCCGTGGCCAGCCGGGTCCTGGCCGTGGCTGCGCCCGAGCTGGCCCCACCCCGCCCGGTGCGGCGTACCGGCGAGGAGCCGAGGATGATCGCTGTGCTCGATGTCACCGGCTCAACACGCGGGGCGACCGAACATGACGTGGCCCGCAAGGTGGCCCAGGTTGCCGGGACAGAGGTGGAGGCGGTGCGTCCGGGTCGGGTCGCCGTTCTGGCCCCGGAGTCCCTTCTACCCGTACTGTCCGAGTCGCTGGCCGCGGCCGGTCTGGCCGCGGTGGACGCCCGGGACGTAGGGAAAGGGCTGTCGGAACCCCTGGTGCTGCTGGCCGCCGACGGTGTCAACGGGCTCGAATTCGATTCGGTGGTGGTGGTCGAGCCCGGTCTCATCGCGGGGGAGACTGCACGGGGA
>JADGOF010000467.1 GCA_017883105.1 Acidimicrobiales bacterium | reverse complement strand
TCGATCTGTACGCACAAGCGACTTCGGAAGGGGATCGCCACGCAGCCAATCAAATCGACGAACTGTTCGCCGTGGCCGTGGCAGGGCAGGATCTCGACAGAATCTCGATGATGCCGAGCCGGAGCCACTCAGCGACGGCGTCATAGGCCCCTGACCTGCATCTTCGGAGTGGAGGTGAACGGACTCGAACCGTCGACTTCTACGTTGCGAACGTAGCGCTCTACCAGCTGAGCTACACCCCCGGGTGCCTGACGAGATTAGCCGCCGGAGGCGGAGCAGATTCTACGCTCCGACACCGCGGCCGACAGGCGGTCTGGACCCTGGGGGCAGCCAACCGACAATCCGCACCGGCCTACCGGCCAGGCAGCCGGGCTACGAGCCCCCGGCCGCGACCGTGGTGGTGGTCGTAGAGGTGGTGGTGACCGGCGGAGCCGTGGTGGTGACCGGCGGAGCCGTGGTGGTGGTGGTGGTGGTGGTGACCGGCGGAGCCGTGGCGGTGGTCGGTGGTGCCGTGGTCGTGGTGGTGGTCGTAGAGGAGCTGCCAGCGGGTCCTGGCGAAGGTGGTGCTGGAGTCGGGAACGACCAGACCGCCCAGGCACAGTCCGGTGGCTGGGCAGCCACCACCACATCGACGCCGGGCATGGTGCTGAACGACCAGACATTCAGGTGAGGTCCGCCCTGCAGGCAGGCCAGGGCAGGATCCGTGGTGGCGATCCCATCGAGTGTCCCCAGATACTGTGCAGTCCCCCCAGGCGTGGGCGTGGCGATCGGTGTGAGGGCGACTGACGTGCCCATCCATGTGCCGACCGACGTGAACCCGGTGCCGGGCGGTCCTGTGGAACCAACTGCGGTCGGACCGGTCTGGTAGTCCTTCGCCGCAGGGGCGTTGCCCAACAGAGCAGCCAGCATGGCCGGATTGTTGCCATCCATCCCTAGCGCCCAGATTCCCAATCCGGCGATGTGGAACAAGTCGGCCAGCTGCGCCTTCAGGGCCAATGAGGTCGGGTTGTCGAAGAACGTCTCGTGCCACTGCGTCCCGACCTGGTAGGAGGTCCACGCCGTCAAGGTGGATGGGTCCCAATAGGTGGGAGTGCCCGATGCAGCGATCACCCCGTCAGTCAGCGGCGACTCGCGGCCGGTGGACTGCGCTGTCCTCGTCCCGTCGGTGGTCGGCCAGTCGTACCCGTAGTACGGGACTCCCAGAATGACCTTCTGCGGCGGGACTACCGCCGTGAACTGCTGGAGGGCCTGGGTGTCGTTGTAGCCCCCGCCCACCAGCGGCGAGGTCGCGCTCGGGACGGTCCGGTCGTTCATGTCGTAGGCCATCACGAAGAACCCGTCGACTGCCGGGGCCAGGGCGGCCACGTCGAAGAAGCCGGCGCTGTCAGCAGCCGCACTCGCATAGGTCGCCATCGTGACCTGCCAGTGGGGATTGGCCGTGTGCAGGGCCTGGGACACCTGGCTGACCAGAGCAGTCAGGCCGTGGCGATCGGCCCTCCCTCCGCCCTCGAAATCGAAGTTGACGCCATCGAGATTCTTCGCCGACACCGCAGCGATCAATGCTGCCGAAAGCCGGGCAGGCGCATTCGGGTCCGAAGTGATGGCGTCGAGGGAACTCTGGCTGAAGCAGGTCAGCGTCAGCACCACGCGATCTCCGGCGGCGTGGGAACGGGTCACCAGATTGACCAGATCCTGGCTCTGGTAGCCATTCCACCCTGCACCGCTCTTGTCCAGCGTGCCGTCTGCGTTGGCGTCAACACTGAAGTACGCCAGCGTGGTGAGGTTCACCACATCGAATCCGGATGACTGCGGCAGGGTCCAGTACGGGGCGTAGCCGAAGATCTCGTGAGACCGGAGGGGAGCCGACCCGGCGAGGGACGATGGGGCCGGGGCCGGGGCCGACGTAGCCGCCGGCAGGTTGGCCGAAGGGTGTGCGGAAGCCTGCCCGACGTTGCCACCGTTACGAAGGTGGGGCCCTGGGAGGCGACCCGGTGCTCCGCCGGCTGACGCCACCAACGATGCTCCGGTGCTTCCGGCCACCAACAAGAGGGCAGCCAGGCCCACCGCGATCGGACTGATCCGACGGTGCCCCCGACCTTGTTCCGGCCCGGCTCCGATGACCTGTTGTCGGGGTTTGATCCAGCGCCGAGCGGCGGCGAAGCGGCCGATCGGGCCGGACACGCCGGCCGCGGTGGCCGCCAGTAGGAACGGCCTCACCTCCCAGGCGGGCATGACGAAGCAGAGCTCGGTATCCGGGCTGAGCCATCCCGCGTCGGTGCTTTCGAGTACCAGCACCTGGCCGCCGCGGCCATCGGGCGGCCCTGCGCAACGGTCCGCGGATATCCCGCGTAGCTCCGACCACGGCACGAGCGAAGGAAGCTCGAGCCCCGTGCCTGCGGAGGGTCCGATGATCAATCCTTTGTCATGGACTTCGATATCCAGAAGGGAACCCGGCACGCGGCTGGCACCCGCGAGCCGCTCTCGAGTGCCCCCACCGGGCGCTGATCGCTCCAAAGGGACGATGCCTTCGAGGATCACCTGGGTACGAGGCGCTTCCTGCCGGGATGGTCGGGGGAGGAATCTCATGGGCTGTCCTGAACGAGGGGGAGCGGGCCGATGAGGTC
>JADGOF010000466.1 GCA_017883105.1 Acidimicrobiales bacterium | reverse complement strand
GTGTTCCACTCGCCGCAGGTCGGGCACCGACCGGCCCACCGGGCGGTCGTCGAACCGCAGTCGATGCAGCGATGCCGCTTTGCCGTCTTTGCCATGCCCCGATGGTAGGGAATGGGTGTGCCACCCACCGTGACCCACGGTGGGTGGATGAGCACGCGTCGCCTACGCCAAGACGCCCCGCCGGAGTCGGCGGGGCGTCTTGATCACAACAGTCGGGGCTCGATCGGAGCGACCGGACCCCGTTCGTTCAGTCAGCCGAGGAGTCGGCCCCGGCCAACTCGACCGGAGGGGGCTCGAGCCCTTCAATGGCCTTGAAGGTCAGCTGCTGCTCGCCGGCCACCAGGGGAGGTGCTCCCTTCACGTCATAGGCCGCTGCGGCCTCGGGCGTGATCGTCTCGACGTCGACGATGATCGTCTCGCCGACCCGGAACTCCTTCCACAGGATGCGCTCCGACAGCGGGTCCTCGATCATCTGCTGGATGGCCCGGCGCAACGGGCGGGCACCCAGCTGCGGGTCATACCCCTTGTCGGCCAACAGCTGCTTGGCCTGCGGGGTGAGCGCCAGGCTCAGTCCCTGCAGTTCGAGCTGATTGGACACCCGCTGGATCATCAGGTCCACGATCTCGACCACCTCGAGCTTGGAGAGCTCGTGGAAGACGACCACTTCGTCGATGCGGTTGAGGAACTCCGGGCGGAAGTGCGCCTTCAGCGCCTCGTTGACCTTGCCCTTCATGCGTTCGTAGGTGACCGCCTCCGAGGACTTGGCGAAACCGACGGAGGACTTCCGCAGGTCGGCGGTCCCGAGGTTCGACGTCATGATCAACACGGTGTTCTTGAAGTCCACCGTCCGGCCCTGGGCGTCGGTCAGGCGACCGTCCTCCAGGATCTGCAACAGGGTGTTGAACACGTCGGCGTGGGCCTTTTCGACCTCGTCGAAGAGGACGACGGAGAACGGCTTGCGCCGCACCGCCTCGGTCAGCTGACCGCCCTCTTCGTACCCCACGTACCCGGGGGGCGATCCGACCAGGCGGCTCACGGTGTGCTTCTCCATGTACTCGGACATGTCGAGCTGGATGAGGGCATCTTCATCGTCGAAGAGAAACTCGGCGAGGGTCTTGGCCAGCTCGGTCTTGCCGACACCGGTGGGTCCCAAAAAGATGAACGAGCCGCTCGGTCGCTTCGGGTCCTTGAGGCCGGCCCGTGTGCGGCGGATCGAACGGGCCAGAGCGGCGATGGCCGGCTCCTGTCCGATGACCCGCTTGTGCAGCTCGTCCTCCATGCGAAGCAGCTTGGCGGTCTCCTCCTCGGTGAGGCGGTAGACGGGGATGCCCGTCCAGTTGGCCAACACCTCGGCGATGACTTCCTCGTCGACGACGTCGAACAGGTCGACCCCATCGGCGCGCCACTCGGCCTCCATGGCCTCTTTGCTGTCGAGACGGTCCTTCTCCTGCTCGGCCAGCTTCTTCGCCTGGTCGAACGCCTGCTTCTCGATGGCGGCTTCCTTGTCGGCCCGGAGACGGGTGATCTCCTCTTCGAGCTTCTTGTAAGCCGGAGGGGTGGTCATCCGCCGGATCCGGAGACGGCTCCCCGCTTCGTCGATCAGGTCGATCGCCTTGTCGGGAAGGTACCGGTCGGCCAGGTACCGGTCGGCCAGGTTGGCTGCGGCCACCAGGGCCTGGTCGGTGATGGTCACCGCGTGGTGCGACTCGTACCGGTCACGAAGGCCCTTCAAGATCTCGATGGTCAGGGCCACGTTGGGCTGCTCCACCTTGATCGGCTGGAACCGACGCTCGAGCGCAGCGTCCTTCTCCAGATGCTTGCGGTACTCGTCGATGGTGGTGGCCCCGATGGTTTGGAGCTCGCCCCGGGCCAGCATCGGCTTGAGGATGGAGGCGGCGTCGATCGCTCCCTCGGCGGCGCCGGCACCCACCAGGGTGTGGAGCTCGTCGATGAAGAGGACGATGTCCCCGCGGGTGCGGATCTCCTTCAGGACCTTCTTGAGGCGCTCCTCGAAGTCACCGCGGTACCGGCTCCCTGCCACCAGGGCACCGAGGTCGAGGGTGTAGAGCTGCTTGCCGGTGAGCGTCTCGGGCACGTCGTCGGCCACGATGCGCTGGGCCAGGCCTTCGACGATGGCCGTCTTGCCCACGCCGGGCTCTCCGATGAGGACCGGGTTGTTCTTCGTGCGGCGGGACAGGACCTGCATGACCCGCTCGATCTCCTTCTCGCGCCCGATGACCGGATCCAGCTTGTGGTCCCGGGCCAAAGCGGTCAGGTTGCGCCCGAATTGATCGAGCACCGGCGAACCGGTGGGGGCATCCGAGGACTGGGAGCCCGGTGCACCGGCACCGACCGACTCTTTGCCCTGGTATCCCGAAAGCAGTTGGATGACCTGTTGGCGCACACGGGGTAGGTCGGCTCCCAGGCTCTGGAGCACCTGCGCGGCGACGCCTTCACCTTCACGCACCAGACCGAGCAGCATGTGCTCGGTGCCGATGTAGCTATGACCCAGTTGGAGGGCCTCCCGAAGGGAGAGCTCCAGCACCTTCTTCGCACGGGGGGTGAAGGGCGGGGAACCGGTCGGTGCCGTGCCGGCCAGTCCGATCGTCTCCTCCACCTTCTCCCGGACAGCCTCCAG
>JADGOF010000053.1 GCA_017883105.1 Acidimicrobiales bacterium | reverse complement strand
GCGAGGAATCCGCTACCACCGGTCAGCGTCGTGAGGTCGTGCACGGAGGACGCCGCGTTCGCCTGCCCGATGAGCAAGCTGCCGCCAGTGGCGGCCCCGGCCGGCCCCGCGGTCAGCGCATTGCCCACCGCAGCCGCCCCGACGGCAGCGACACCCACTGCTCCCATCTTGAAGAGCCTGCGTCGGCTGGTCGGCTCATCGATCAGGTCCCCCTGGGAGCCGGCGCCACCTTCGATGGCGTCTCCGTCGATGAGTTCGAATCCGTCAGTCATCTGTCCTCCACCTGTCCGATTGGCCCTCGTTCCGAATTGTAGATCATCGGGCCGTGCTGAGCGAGGACCGGCCGGACCGACCACCTGCTCACCCAGCCGACCGCTCATTCCCCGGTCGATCCGGCCCGAAGATCGGCGACGGCACCGTCCATGGCCGCCCTGGCTCTCGCGGCCAACTCATAGGAAGGTCGGGCGGGAACCGTCGGCGGCTCGGTGGGCGTGCGCTCGACCAGTCCGGCTGCCACCAGGCCCTCTACCGCGTCGAGGACTTGCTCATAGTCCATCGCCAGGTCGATCGCCACTTCGTCGAGCCGGGCCCCTCGCCCCAACCAGATCGCCGTCACCAACTCGGGCCCCGGCGGTGCGAGCTCGAGGAGGCGTCCGACCTCAGGGACGAGACCGGTGAGCACCCTGAGGCGTTCAGACGTCAGTCGGGCGCCGGATAGGGAGAGTTGGATCGCCAGCGTGGCACTCGGCCCGACGTCCCGCTGCTTCAGCGTGGTCAACCAGTCGTCCTCGTGATGGCGAAGCTGTTCGATCACCCCCCAGTCGACCGTGCGCGGCATGTCGTCCCCCGTCAACATGAGGTAGAGCAGGCGGGCCACCCGGCCATTGCCGTCGGCGAACGGATGGATCTCTCCGAGGACGAAGAGCATCCATGCTGCACGCACCGTGGCGGGCTCCTCGACCGAATTCGCAACGTGCATCGCCGTGTCGAGAAGGCTCCGGCAGCGGTCTCTCGGTGGCGGCGGATACGGGGCGACGGGCAGGTTGCCACCGAACTCGACGCCCCGGATCATCCCCGGATTGGTCTCATCCGGGTTGTCCATCCGGCCTTCGGTGAGGGCGTTGAGCACATAGGGTGTCTCCGGGCGGAGGGCCGGTGGCGCCTCGAAACCGAGCTGGATCATGGCCAGGCTGCTGTCCACGTGGCGGTACGCCGCCGCTGCTCCTTGGAGTCGCGCTCGATCGAACACCGACAAGAATCGTCGGGGCGGAGGAAACAGGGCCGGGCCGGTCCCTCCCCGCACTGACGGGCGCACGTTGGCCACCCCGGCAACCGTGGTTCGCAGCGCGAAACGGGTCAAGAGGCGCGCAACCACCGGGGATGCCTGCATCAGCGATGCGTCCAGGCGAACGTGCTCGAGGCGGTGGTCGGACAGCAGGGTCGGATCGATCCGCGGAACCGGGGGAAGATCCCCGGTCACCCGTCCGGACCGCTTTCGGGTGACTCCTCACAGGAAAAGACCAGAGTTGCATCGGCGCCCAGCACTCCGGTGGTCATGTGGGAGTCGATGTAGAAGAGCGTCTCATCACGCTCGACCACGGCTGCTCCGGCCTCCTCGCACCGGTTGCGCAGTTCTGCCAGCTCGTCGGACAGCCCGAGGACGAAGTTGAGCTGGGAGAGCCGGGGTTCGGGTTTTCCGATCGGGACGCCGTCGCCGGTATCGGTCGGGCACAACAGGTTGATGACCACGCCTCCGGCGCTGACCTGGGCCACATCGGCGTCGATGGTCGGGTGGCGACAGATCGGTGCCGCCTCCAGTCCGAGGACCCCGGCCAGCAGGTTGAGGCAGGGTGCGAGGTCCGCGACGGTGAATTCGACGGCGACGAGCTGGGGCGGTGCCACCTCGCCATGATTCCTCGCCGTGCCGTCCCTGTCCACACCGGTCGATGAGCACGGGTGGCGTCAGCGTAGGATCGTTCGATGCGCGAGAGTGGCCCACTCGACGGCGAAGAGCCCGAGGACACGACGGTGGACCTGCCCGGACGGAGTGTCGAGGATCCTGCCAGCTCCACCGATGACGCCCGAGGGCTGTTCGTGCTGGGCGCCCCCCGATCGGGCACCACCCTGGTCGGCAACTACCTCGGATCGAGCCCGTCGGTGCTCAACCTCGGCGAGTACGGGGGCTTTCACCTGGCGCACAGTATTGCCCCATCCGCATTAGGAGCCATCCCCGGGTCGTACCGGGAGCCGTACCTGCGCGATCTGGTGGTTCATGCGCAATGGTTCGCCGAGGGCCTCGCCGCCTCTCACCAGTCGAGTTGGTACTGCGACACCACGCCGTGGAACATACTGGCAGCCGATCGCATCGCCGCCGACATGCCCGACGCGCTGTTCATCCTGATGTTGCGGCACTACTCGGGGACCGTCCAAAGCCTCCGCCGGTCATTCGAGTCGGGCTTCGGCTGGGCGGGAACGACCTGGGCCGAGTCAGCCGAGGTGTGGGCGACCGCCTACCGTGCGGCCGGAAGACTCCCTCAACAACGCACCCTCGCCGTCAGCTACGAGGCGCTGTGCGCCGACCCGGAGACCACCCTGGAGCTGGTCAGGCAGTGGCTGGAGGAACACGACTATCCCGCCACCGGTCTCGACCTCGGCCAACTCGCCATCAGCCACGCCCCTCCGGCGGACGGTCCCCGTCCGACCGTCGGGGTGCGAGTCGATGGCGACATCGAACTCCAATCCATCAGCTCCTTTGAACCCGAGCACTGGAGCGGCGACATCCACCGACTGGTCTGGCCCGTCGTGGAAGACGTGCACGGGGACCTGGCAGCTCGCTTCCCGACCGCCTACCTCCGCCCGGCACCCCCGGCCAGGCTCTGGGTCCACCACGACATCAAGGGTCTGATCCCGGCGGAGCTGAGCGGGAACTGGTGATCCAGCCGAGCTCGACGGGTCCCCTGGTCATCGGAGGTGTCGGGGGAAGCGGTACCCGTGTCGTGGCGGAGATGGCCCGTCGCCTCGGGGTGTACATCGGAGCGGACCTCAACGAATCGGGTGACAACCTCTGGGCCACCTTGTTGCTCCGCCGGCCGGCCTGGTACCTCGAGCATCTCCACGATGGCGGTGGTGACATCGACACGGCGCTCACGATCCTCGAAGCGGCCATGAACGGCCGGCTCAAAGTGAGTTCCGGAACCGAGGAATTCCTCACCGGGGCCGCGTCGGATCTCGGTCACCAGGGCCTCGGTCGGGACTGGACCGACGGCCGGCTCGCGAGCCTCGTCGAGAGGGGCACGTCAGGCGAATCGCACGCCGCATGGGGTTGGAAGGAGCCCAACTCACACGTCTACGTAGAGCACCTCTACCGCCACTTCAACGGACACCTGCGTTACGTGCACGTCATACGCAACGGTCTCGACATGGCCTACAGCACCAATCAGTGGCAGGTGCACACCTGGGGACGGCTCTACGGCATCGAACCCGAGGTGACCATCTCCGTGTCGACGGCACTGGACTATTGGATCCAAGCGAACAAGAGAGCTGTCGAGCTCGGGGAGGCGCTGCTCGGGGATGGCTTCTTGCTCGTGAACTTCGACGACCTCTGGGCCGACCCGGCGAGCGGGGTGCGCCGGATCGTCGAGTTTCTGGCGATCGATGCTTCTCCAGGGCTGCTGGCCCAACTGACGGGCATGCCCAAGAGGCCCGGATCGTCTGGTCGATGGCGCCGCTCGGGGCTCTCCGCCTTCACCGGGCAGCAGTTGTCCGAGGTGGCAGCTCTGGGATTCCCGATTGCCGGGTAGTCCGTCGCACCTCCCGGATCAGGGGCGGTGGGCGATCGCCATGAGGTGACCGCTCAGGTGGAGGAGCGCGGGATCGGTCTCGTAGCGGCTGAGGAGCTCGAACAACGCCGACCGGGATGCCTCATCGGCCATGCGGCTCTCGATATCGCCGAGCAGGTGGAAGAAGCTCTCGATGGCGACGACCGTCACGTCGTCGAATCCTGCGCTCCGCACCTCGTCCTCGAGGTCCCCGGGCCGGTGGGCGAAGGCCGGGAAGGGTCCCCAGTCGCCGGGTCGGTCGCCGGTGTCGGTAATGGACATCACCCGACGGAGGGTCTCGGGATCGCTCACCGCGTTCTGGGCCACGGCGTGGCCGAACAGGAAGAACCGGCCCATGGCCGAGGTGGCAATCACCCCGCCTGGCCGGAGCACCCGGAAGGCTTCACTCAACGCCTGGTGCCGATCGGCGGGAGTCACCAGGTGGAACAAGGGTCCCATCATCACCACGGCGTCGGCGAAGGCGTCGGCGAAGGGAAGTTGGCGGGCGTCCCCAAGATGGGCTCCGAACTGGGCACCGGCCCTGCTCGCTTCCCTGGCTGCTTCGACGTGGAGGGGAACTGGGTCGACCAGATCCACCTGGTAACCGCGAGACGCGAACCACGCCGCGTAGGCGCCCGGGCCCCCACCGACATCGATGAGCCGTCCGCCGACCGGTAGGCGCTCGGCCAGGATCACCTTCGACCGTTCGAACTCGAGGGCGTTGCGGCTCTGGAGCCGTCCCAGTTCGGCGCCGCTGGCGTAGTGGGCCATCATGACCGGATCGGCCGCGGGGTCGGAGTCGGAAAACGGGGACCGGTGCTGCGCCTCGTCGTCCACTCGGCCGGGATCGTGGGCCTCGGGCCAGATGTCGTTTGCTGCCTGTCCGCGGAGCACGGAGACCAGGTGGTCGAAGTCGGAGAACGCTTCCTGTCGCAGCAGCAACCGCATCCGCTCATCTTCGGCCTGGCTCGGTGACGCGTAGAACCAGGCCGGGCGGCTGCCGGCGCCGTGGTGGTAAACGGTGTCACCGTAGATCCCACCCAACAGGAAGTGGGCGTTGACCGCGTTCGTCCTCCGCATCGCCACCACTGGACGTTTTCGGCGGAGGAGGTCTCGAGTGAGGAGCTGCCCCGGCTCGCTGTCGCCGCGCCCCGAAAAGGAGACGCCGGAACTGAGGAGCTCCTCTCGGCGAATGCACAGGCAGCTCACATGGACGAACGGTGTGAGCTCGGGAGCCATTTCGTCACGCCACACTCCGACGATGGCCGCCCCGTCGTCGAGCTTCGAGGTCAGGGTTCCGAGCCAGTCGTCAGCAATCGGGATGGCGTCGGTATCGAGAAGCACCAGGTACTCGACATCGTCGCTGGTCATTGCCGTCAGCCTGTCCAACGCCGCAGCGTGCGAAAGGCGGGACTCGGGGCTCACTTCCTCAGGCCATATCCGGACCCGGTCGGTCGCCTCCATCACCTTGCGGTGTTCGCTCAACCCCGCATTGTCCCAGATGTGCACCTCGTAGTCCGATCCGACCGAACGACGGGTCACCTCACGCAGGCAGAGATCGATCCACGGATAGCGGATGGCATCAGCCGTTGTCTCCGGGGTAACCGGGGAGTAGCCGTCAACGATGAGAATTGCGATCCGACCGCTCACGAGACTCCTGTCGTGGCTACTCGGCGAAGGTGTCCGACGCTGCCGTCGGGCCACACTAGCCCCTGTCGGATCGTGGCCCGGGGGCGGCTCCCGACCGACCGGAAGGCCCTTTTCGCTCTCGCTTCGGGGTCCGATTCGGCCGCCGTCCATGGATCGAATCATCGTGACCTCGGTCACCTTCGGCCGGTTTCCACGCTTGTCCCGACGGCAGTAAGGTTCCCTGCCAGCCGGTGCGTTGTCGCTGATCAACACTTTCACCTATGTCGAATCCTCCCCGACAGATTGATCGACTGCTCGAGTGGACCGGGGAGCGCTGCGTCCCTTGGGTCGATGACTGGCAGGTCCTGTACGAACATCTTCACCGCTACTACTTTGCGGCCGACCTGGCCGAAGGCAGGCGGGTGCTCGACCTCGGCAGCGGCGAGGGATACGGATCGGCCATCCTGGCCGAGAGGGCAAAGGAAGTACTGGGGATCGAACTCGATTCGCAGGCGGTCGAACATGCCTCCACCAATTACCCTCTCGACAACCTCGAGTTCCGTCAGGGTTCGGCGCTTGAGCTCGATGACCTTCCCGATGCCTCATTCGACCTGGTCGTCTGCTACGAGGTCATCGAGCACATCACCGAACACGATGAGTTGCTCTCTCTGGTCCGTCGGGTTCTGGCCCCCGACGGCCTGTTCGTGGTGTCGACGCCGGACCGGGAGATCTACTCGGAAGCGGCCGATTACCACAACCCCTACCACGTCAAGGAGCTGAGTCGTCCTGAGTTCGACGAGCTGCTGAGCCGATTCTTCTCCCACCACGGATTGTGGGGCCAGATCGTGACGGTAGGCTCGACCCTGCAGCGCCTCGACCGAGCGCCGGGCACCGACTCGGCCGACGCGGCCGACGAGATCTTCGTCCGGAGGGAAGGCGATCGCTGGGTGCGATACCAGGCCGGGCCGGTCCCCTACCTGGTGGCCGTGGCATCTCAGGCCCAGCTGGCGGCACTCCCGGACTTCTCACTGCTCAACGATCCAGCGGCGGGAGCATTGAGTGCCTTGCCTCCACCGACACCGGCCTCATTCGCCGAGGCCGTCTCCCGGGCATTGGATGAGGGATCCGGCCGCCTGTTCGAGCTGTGGGAGCCCGAGCGGCTTCGCCGCCAGGTGGCGATCTTCGAAGTCGCGGTCACCTCCGAAATGGGCGCCAATCAGATGGCACGGGAAGAGATCGCTGATCTGTGCCGGAAGCTCGAAGCGGTCAACCCCGCACTCGACGAGGCCCGTCACGAGATCGATGTCTTGAGGGACGAGGGAACGGCGGCCGGCGATGCGGCAAAACGGGCCGAGGACGAGAATGCCTTGCTGCGTGGCCAGCTTGATGACATCACCGGGTCGCGTGCCTGGCGAACCCTCTCGCGTTACCGGCTGGTCCGAGCGGCGTTCTCCGGTCGGGCTCACCGGTCCGGGGCATGAACCCAGGAGCCACTCCGAAGGCTGCCATTGGAGTGGACGGGCACGGTTCGCCGCTGGTCTCCATCGTTGTCTGCTTCTTCGATGCCATCGAGATCACGGCCCGGTGCATCGATCGAATCCGGAAGAACACCCCTGGCGAGAAGTACGAGCTGATCCTGGTCGACGATGGGTCCGGCGATCCGGGTGCCGAAGGACTGGGTGATCTACCCGGACTCCGGTTGATCCGGTCCGAGCACAACCTGGGTTTCACCCGCGCCGCCAATCTTGGTGCCCGCCATGCGGTGGGCGACTACCTGGTGTTTCTCAACAATGACACCGAGGTGGAGCCGGGCTGGCTCGAGGCCCTTCTCGACGCGGTACAGTCCGGACCTGACGTGGGGGCGGTAGGGGCCATGCTGGTCAGCCCCGACGGGCTGCTCCAAGAGGCGGGAGGGCTCATCTGGTCCGATGCCACGGGCGTCAACTATGGCCGGGGCCGCAATCCACACGACCCCGAGTATGGCTTCCGGCGCGAGGTCGACTACTGCTCTGGCGCATGTCTCCTGGTTGGGCGCCAGCTCTTTGAAGCAGCCGGTGGCTTCGACGAGTGCTTCGCACCTGGCTTCTACGAGGACTCCGACCTGTGCTTCACCTTGCGATCGACGGGCCACGTCGTCCTCTACGAGCCCGAGGCGCGCGTCATTCACCTCGAGGGGGCGACGTTCGGCACCGAGGACGCATCCGGCGCATCGACCCGGCACTTCAAGTCCGGCCAGCACATCAACCGACTGGTGTTCCAGGCGAAATGGGCGGAGGAGCTCCTGCACCACTACCCGCCGGGCACAGCTGCGGGTATGCGCGGCGGCCGGGTGCCGGACCGGCCTCGGGTGCTGGTGTCCGACCTCGATCTCTTTCCTCCGGACCAGTCGTCCGGCGGGCAGCGGATGGCATGGATCCTCCGGCTCCTCCATGAGATGGGTTGCGAGGTCACCTTTTTCCCGTTCGACCGCATTGAACGCCAGCCCTACTCCGGCTGGCTCCGCCGGGCCGGCATCGAGGTCTACTGCACGGGGGCCGACATGGCCACAATGGCTGCAGGGCGAAACGGCCTCTACGACCTGGTCATCCTCAGCCGGCCTACCGTCTCCGCCCTCCAGCGCAATGCGGTCCGCCTCCACTTTCCACACGCGGTCGTGGTGTATGACGCCGTCGACCTCCACTTCCTCCGCGAAGAGCGCCACCAGGCACTGGACCCGCCGGAAGAGGGCACTAAGTTGACCGAGCACGCGATACGTCGGGCCAGGCGCCACGAGATCGACGAGATACGCGCCGCCGATGTCGTCAGCACGGTGACCAACGCCGAACGCGACATCGTGCAGTCCCTGGTCCCCGGCCTTGACGCGATCGTCCTGCCCAACATTCATGCGGTGCGCACCACCCCGACCCCCGACATCGGGAGTCGGGCCGATCTGGTGTTCATCGGCGGCTACCGGCACCTGCCCAATGTGGACGCGGTGCACTGGTTCTCCTCGGAGATCCTGCCTCTGGTGCGGCACCATGAGCCGGCTCGCTTCTTCGCCCTCGGGTCGGACCCCCCGCCCGAGGTGGAGGCGCTTGCCTCGGACACGATTGCCGTTCCCGGCTACCTGAACGATGTGTCCGGCTACTTCGATCGAGCCAGGGTCTTCGTAGCACCCCTGCGCTACGGCGCGGGCATGAAGGGGAAGATCGGCATGGCCATGGCCATGGGACTTCCGGTGGTCACCACGTCCATCGGGGCCGAGGGAATGGGGCTCGTCGACGGGACCCACGCCCTCGTGGCCGACGATGCCGAGGGATTCGCCGAGGCCGTGGTCCGCCTGTACCGCGACGACGGCCTCTGGGAGACCTTGTCGGTCGAGGCCCGCCGACTGGCGGGTCGAGCATGGTCACCCGAAGCGATGAAGGAGCGGCTCGGGGATCTGATGAGCCGGACTCGGGCCCGCGTCTCCATGGTCCCACGCACCTGGGGTCTGCTCGACCCCGAGGGCCCGATCGAGCGCTCCGCCCACTGAGAACCAGCGGGGACGCGCGGCCGGGGAAGGGCTACCGCGCATGGAGCATCGTCGCCTTGGGCCACGGCTACGGCTACGGGTTGACCTCCTCGTCCTCCACCGCCCAGGGTGGTTCGTTCCAGCCTGGCGGCCGGTCGGGCCAGCGGCTCCGGAGTTGCGCCCCCACCGTGGGGTCCTCGGCCGCCAATGGCGGGGGCACGAACGAGCGGTGGGCTCCCACGCAACCTTCGAGGACCTCGAACACCTCCATGGTGGCCGGCGTGCCGGTGAGGATCTCGGACCGGCTGTGGTGCGTGTGCCGGAGCCGCGGATCGACAGACCGACTGACGTCGCTCTCCATTCCGGGGTGGACGGCCATGCCGAGGGAGGAGAGGAACGCACGTGCCGTTTCGGACCATCGGACCGGATCTTGCAAAACGTCGTCGTAGGACGAGACCAGCAGGGGCATCCCGCCTGCATGCTCGAGAAGCAGCCGCGTGTAGCGCTCCCACAAGGCCACGCCAAATGACAGCGGAAGACTGTTGCGGAACTGAAGCGAAGTGGCCACATCGAGCGGGTTCCGGAACACGACGATGCCGGCCAGGGGACGGCGCAATGCCTGTCTCCAGAATGGGAGGGTGAGACATGTGCGTGGGTCCTTCCACACCCACGGCTCGGAGGGATGGATCCGATCGAAGTACCGGCCGGCGTCGTCGGGCAGCGCGGCGATCCGATCGGCGGCGTCGGAATAGAGGGCACCAGAAGGCGGCGGGTACCACCAGGTGTGCCCCATCTCCGCCAGAAGCTGGTCGTTGAGCCGGGTCAGTGAGCGGCTCTCCCAGTGGCCGCGGGGATTCCATGCCATGCCGGTGATCAAATCGTTCGACACGCAGGTGGTGAGGCCCAACAGGTTGGTCAGCCCAGCCACGGCTGAGGTACCGCTACGGTGCATTCCCAGCACTAGGACCCCCCGGGGGGTCCGGTCAGCAACGTCTGGCCGAGTGGCGGGCACCTTGGGAATGCGATTCTCCACCTGGGCACTGTTGCCCATCCCGCCACCTTCAGTCCACGTGGGAACCCGCGAATGGATTCTGACCCTGATATTGCATCCGCGCTGGTCACCGCCGTGTGATTGACGCGGAAAGTGCTCCTCTACCTGGGACGATGTAGGTACCAACACAACATCCAT